>JAOTYD010000037.1 GCA_029862005.1 Gammaproteobacteria bacterium
CCAGAGATGGACCTGTTTCCGTGGGACCTGGCGCGTTTCGGTGCCTGGGCGACGAAACCCTTTACCCGGGCGCGCACACTGGATCAGTATGCGCATCGATTCAAGATTCATTTTCCCTACGAAGAGTGCGAGGCCGGCCGTCCGATCAAGACCCGTCCCGTGTACGAACGCCAGCAGGCGCTCGGTGCGGTGTTTGGCCTCAGTTATGGTTACGAGCATCCGTTGTGGTATGCGCCCGCGGGCATGCAAGCGATCGAAACCTACGGCTTTGAGCGTCAAAACTGGTTCGACCCGGTTGCCGAGGAATGTCGTGTCCTGCGTGAAGCAGTTGGTATCATCGACGTATCCAACTTTGCCAAGTACCGGGTTCGTGGTGCCGGCGCGGCTGATTATCTCGATCACCTGGTCACCAACCACCTGCCCACGGAAAACGGGCGCTCATGCCTGACGCCGATGATCGGGTTGCGCGGTGGTATCGCCGGTGACTTTACCATCACCAGGCTGGATGATGAGGATTTTCTGATGATCGGTTCCGGTATCGCCGAACGCTATCACCAGCGCTTTTTTAACATGGTGGCCCGCGACGATAGCGTTTCTTTCGAGAGCTTTACCGAGGCCTGGGGTGGATTCAATGTCGCCGGTCCCAACGCACGCAAACTGCTGCAACAATTGACCGATGCCGATTTGTCGAACGCCGGTTTTCCGTTCATGTGCAATCGTAAAATCCGCGTGGCCGGTCTCGATGCCGTCGCGATCAGGGTCTCGTTTACCGGGGATCTCGGCTGGGAGATATACGTGCCGCTCGAGCATCAGCTAGCGCTTTACGAGGCCTTGCTGGAAAAGGGCGACGCACTCGGTGCAAAACCGGTCGGTGGGCGTGCGCTACTGTCATTACGGGTCGAGAAAGGCTACGGCAGCTGGAGCCGCGAATATTCGCCCGAATACTGGCCGCAGGAAGTCGGGCTGGAGCGCTTGATCAAGCTCGACAAACCCGAGTTCCTGGGGCGCGAGGCTTATCTCGCGATCAAGGACAAGCCGCCGCGCGAAAAACTCGTTGTCGCCAGGGTTGAAACTACCAATGCCGATGCCAATGGTGGCGAGCCGGTATTCCTGGTCGATGGTACCCCGGTAGGTCGGGTCAGCTCGGGCGCATTTGGACATAGCGTTGGTGCCTCGATTGCGCTATGTTTCATTAAGACCGATCACGCTGTCGCCGGCACCGAACTCGACATAGCGATTCTGGGGGTCCCGCATCGCGCTGTCATCCTCGAAAAACCGCCTTTCGATGCCAGTGGCGAACGTTTGAGAGCATAACCATGGCCAGTAACCCTTACTCGATTCCAAATCCCAAGGTCAATCCCGCAAGCCGGCCCGCGATGCGCCCGGACAATACACCGGACGACAACGATCGCATCGAAATCGGCCCTACGCCACTGGCCTACGCGGAATGGGAGGACGCGGGATTGCAATGCCCGGACCTGCCGGAAATGCGGCAGTATCGTCTCGATAGAATAGTCGCGGGTCTTATCGCCAGCGATCTCGACGCGGTGCTGCTATTCGATCCACTGTCGATTCGCTACGCGACCGATACCACGCACATGCAATTGTGGAATGCGCATAATCCCTTCCGCGCCTGCATGGTCACCAGCGATGGTCACATGGTGTTATGGGAATACGGCGGGTACGCCTATCTGTCGGAATACAATCCATTGGTGCGCGAGGTACGCTTTGGTGCATCGTTCTTTTATTTCGCCACCGGCCAGCGCACCGAGGAAAAAGCGGGACTGTTTGCCGGCCAGGTCGTGGACCTGCTGCAGGAACGTGTCGGTTCCGGTCGCCGGGTTGCGGTCGACAAGATCCAGATCGCCGGTCTGCGCGCGCTCGATGAAGCCGGCGTCAAGGTCATGGACGGTGAGGAGCTGATGGAGCACGCGCGCTCTATCAAGGGGCCGGATGAAATCCTGGCGATGCGCTGCGCGATTCATGCCTGCGAGGCTTCGATCGCGGAAATGCGTGAACTGACCCAGCCCGGGATGACTGAAAACGATGTCTGGGCGGAACTGCACAAATCCAATATACGCCGCGGCGGCGAATGGATCGAAACGCGGATCTTATCGACCGGGCAGCGCACCAATCCGTGGTTCCAGGAATGTGGTCCGCGTATTATCGGCAACAATGAAATCCTGGCCTTCGATACCGATTTGATCGGCTGTTACGGCATGTGTACCGATATTTCCCGCACCTGGTTTATTGGTGACGGGCAGCCCACGCAACGACAGAAGGATATTCACAAGCTTGCGCACGAGCACATCATGACCAATGCCGATATCGTCAAGCCGGGCATGAGCTTCCAGGAACTGACTGAGCAAGGCCATCACTTGCCGGATATTTATATCCCGCAACGTTACGGTTCAAAATTTCATGGTGTCGGACTGTGCGATGAATGGCCTGCCATCAAGTACCCGATCGACTGGGAGGAGCGCGGCTACAGCGGCGTCCTCGAACCCGGCATGATGCTCTGTGTCGAAGCTTATGTCGGTGAAGTGGGTGGACCGGACGGCATCAAGCTCGAGGATCAACTGCTGGTGACCGAAGACGGCTACGAAAACCTGGTGGTTTGTCCGTTTGATTCTTTGTTGATGGCTTGAAATTGACGTTAAGTGTTCGTGGGTAACGAGTTTGCAAGGTAACAGGATTCGATGAATATTTTATTTATCACCGCGGATCAATGGCGCGGCGAGTTTTTGTCGGCCCTCGGGCATCCGCATGTCAAAACCAGCAACCTGGACGCACTTGCCAGCGAGGGCGTGTTATTCAAGGATCATTATGCCCAGGCGACGCCCTGCGCACCCAGCCGCAGCTCGATGCACACCGGCATGTACATGCAGAGTAATCGATGTGTGGTTAACGGTGCACCATTGGACAGCCGCTTTACCAACTGGGCATACGAAGTGAAAACTGCCGGGTACGAGCCATCCTTGTTTGGTTATACCGATTCCGCGATCGATCCACGCGGACTCGACCCCGACGACCCGCGGCTCAAGCACTATAGCGAACCCCTGCCCGGTATCGGTCTGTACACCCCGATGCGTGACGAGGTATCGGTCGAGTGGGTCGAGTATTTGCGCGACAAGAATTATCCCTTGCCGGAGCGACCGTGGAGCCTGTACTCAGAACTGCGCGAGGGCGTCGACTGGGCGGCAGGTGGTGATACGGTACTGCCGCTCGCGATAGACCGCGAAGATCATGAAACTCACTACATGGTCGATCGTTGTATCGACTGGATCAAATCACAGTCAAAACCCTGGATTACGCATTTATCGTTATTGCGACCGCATCCGCCGTTAGCCGCACCCGAACCCTACAACAGTCTGTACGATCCTGAGGAGATGCCTGAACCGTCTCGTCGCGAATCACCCGATGAAGAAGCCGCACAGCACCCGCTACTGGATTATTTCATCAACCACAGCCGCTTTCGCGCGCCCGATTCGCGGCGCCAGACGCAGCAGGATATGGTCAATTACTTCGGCCTGATGCAGGAAGTTGACGACAACCTGGGTCGTCTTTTCGATGCGCTCAAGGCCGGGGATGAGTGGGAGTCGACGCTGATTATTTTCACCTCGGATCACGGCGAACAACTGGGCGACCACTGGTTGATGTCCAAGCTCGGCTATTTTGATCAGTCTTATCACATTCCGTTGATCATTCGCGATCCGCGCAGCGAAGCCGATGCTTGCCGGGGTCAGCAAATCCGGGGCTTCAGCGAAAATGTTGACGTGATGCCAACCATGCTCGACTGGCTCGGCATCGAAATCCCGAACCAGTGTGACGGTTTCTCGCTGCTGCCAGTATTGCGCAACGGCGAAATGCCTTCCGGATGGCGCGAGCAGGCTTTCTGGGAGTGTGATTTTCGCAACGTCCGGGACGATAGCCTGGAACGGCACCTTGGTCTAACGCTACATCAGTGTAACCTGTCGGTGATTCGCGACCATCAATATAAATATGTCCACTTCGGTGCATTGCCGCCACTGTTTTTTGATCTGCAGCAGGATCCCGGCGAATTCGTCAACCAGGCGCAAAATCCGGAGTACCAGGCCCTGGTGCTTGAGTATGCGCAAAAAATGTTGTCACTGAAGATGAATCATGCCGAGCGTGGTTTGACTGAAATAATGCTGGGCGAGGGTGGAGCAGTTACACGCCGTGCGCCGTTGCGTAACCTGGCTTCAGGCGTTTAGACCTTTCCTGATGGTGGCGAGCACTTCGTTGCCGTTACCGATGTATTCGAGGTCGTCGAAGCTCGACAAACGCGCCACAGCGATACCACGGCCATGCGGGTCAAAGGCGCGATCAGGATCGAAATCGAGGTAAGGCGTCCAGTCAAATCCCTGCCCCTGGTCACGTATCCTGATCTGCACCGTATCGTTGGCGACATTAAACTCGAGTTCGATATAGGTGCCGGCGTTTTCGCTCGCGCCAAGGCGGCGCTCGACTTCAAGTTGCCAGTTTCCGTTGCGCATCAGCCTGCTTTTTTCGGGATAACCGATTTTCAGATTGCCGTGTTCAAGTGCGTTTACAAGCAGTTCGGAAATTCCGGTAACCGCACGTTGCGGTTCGGGGCACAGGTGAGCTACCTGCAAGGCAACCAGGTTGCATTGTTGCAGGTTGTGGATGCGGAAACGCCCAAAGGTCATGAGCTTGAAGATCTGGCGTCCCGCCCTCAACGATTCCAGCAATGATTTCTCATGCAGCCGGTCGTTTACTGCCCCCCGGATCACCGATTTGAGGATTTCGCCATCATAGGGTTTGGTCAGGTAATAGTAGGCACCGGCCCTTAATCCCGCGACGATTTCCTGGTTCTCGGCTTTCGCGGTTTGCATAACCACCGGCACATGCTCCAGTTCATTGGTGCGTTTTATATTCGCCAGTAACTGCATGCCATCCATGCCGGGCATCCTGCTATCCAGCACGATGGTATCGTAGCGTTCCGGGTCTGCTTGCAGTATCGACCAGGCTTCACGGCCATCGGCTGCCCTGACCAGTTCGTAGTTCTCTTCTTCGAGATGTTCGCAGATAATGTCGAGATTGATGGGCTCATCATCGACAATCAGTACGGTGGCTTCTGTGCTATTCAATCCCGGTTACTCCGACGTTCAATGTGAAAGTGTCAGGCTCCAGGCGGTCTTTGACTAACATCAGCAAGGCAAAAGTCAAAAATAAAACGTAATGAATCCTTGCACCTATTTAACCATAGCTGCGGGTAAATGTAGCCAAGACGGGTTAAATAACTAAGAATAATCGACACTGGTATGAAATGATTTGATGGCAGTCTGACCCTGATAAGAATTCTGAAAAACCGTTTGGATTGATGATAGATAACTCATTTTGCAGCGATGATTTCAAGGCGCAATGCTACTGGTGGGATCAAACGCCCAGGCCAGCGATAGAAACAGAGGATTTGCCCGACAAAACCGATGTGCTGGTAATCGGCTCGGGCTATACCGGGTTGCATTGCGCGCTGCAAACCGCGGCGGCTGGACGACAGACCACGGTGATTGATGCAGATGCGGCAGGCTGGGGCTGCAGCACGCGTAACGGCGGCCAGATCAGCGGTGAAATAAAACCCGATTATGAAGAGTTGCGCGATCGGTATGGTGATGACCGCGCCCATGCGCTGATAAAAGAAGCCCGCGGCGCACTCGAATGGCTTGGCGATTTTATATCACAGCAGGATATCGACTGTGACTACCTGCGTTGCGGACGCTTCCTCGCTGCCCATAGCCCGCGCCAGTTTAAAAAACTGGTGGACCGTGCTCGAAACCAGCCTCGTGGTCTCGAGCAGAATCTGCAGATCGTTTCGGCACGGGATCAGGTCAGCGAAATCGATAGTCCCTGTTACCATGGCGGCCTGGTCATAGAACGGCACTGTTCGCTGGATCCGGCCAAATACCATGCGGGCCTGATGCGCAAAGTCCTGCATAACGGGGCGCAGGTAGTCGACTACTGCCAGGCGACAGCCATTGAGCACGTTGCCGAGGGATTCAGGGTCAGTACCAGCCGCGGAACGATTCAGACCCGGGAACTGGTGATTGCAACCAACGGCTACACCGGCACGGTTACGCCATGGCAACGTCGACGGATTATTCCGATTGGCAGCTACATGCTCGCAACTGAGCCGATGGATCCGGCGCGCCTGGATCGGTTGATGCCGCGGCAGCGGGTGTTTAGCGATACCCGCAAGATCGTGGTTTATTTTCGGCAGTCCCCGGATGGTCGCAGCTTGCTGTTTGGCGGCAGGGTTTCGGTATTCGAGTCCGATCCGGTCAAGAGTCTACCCGCGCTGCGACAGGAAATGCTGCGCATCTTTCCACAGCTCGAGGATGCCAGGATCAGCCATACCTGGATGGGTTTCGTCGGTTACACCTTCGACACCCTGCCGCATCTCGGGATCGAGGATGGAATTCACTACGCGATGGGCTATTGCGGATCGGGAATCTGCCTGGCGAGTTACCTGGGTAACCGGCTCGGTTTGCAATTACTCGGAAACGAGGAGGGTCATAGCGCGTTCAACCACCCGGGATTCCAGACGCGACCGCTGTATAGCGGCAAACCCTGGTTCCTGTCGGCTTCGGTGCGCTACTACCAGGTGAAGGACCGGATTGGCTGAAAGGGCTGGAAGCGGACATCGCCGCGGCTAGCTTTTTACGACCTTCGGAAAAACCTGGGGAAATTCCTCGCAGTCCAGTGGTTCGCCCGGCTTCAGGCGTTGCTCGAGCCCGGGAAACGGCGGCGAAATTTCGCCGCTGCGGATGGCATACACCGTGTCGTCACCCAGCCAGCGTGCGGCGAAACCACGGCGGCGATGGGTGGCCGAGAGATTTGATGGTGCCCCATGTATTGTCAGGAAGTGAAATGCAATTGCATCACCGGGCTCGAGGTTCCAGCTGCGGATGTCATATTCAGTGCGATTAGCATCGATATCGGGAATCGACTCCAGTTTGTCGTCGTCGTGGTCGTAATCGACACCACTGAATTTACGCGGCAGGAACCAGCGTCCCCAGTCGTGGGAACCGGCAACAAATTCGGGGCAGGTTTCGATGCTGACCGGATCCAGCGGAATCCACATGCTGCAGACCTGGCGACCGTCGACACAGTAATAGGGTTGATCGTGGTGCCAGGGTGTAACCTTGTCGGTTCCCGGCTCCTTGACCAGCACGTGCTCATGAAAAATACGCACGCTTTTCGACATCATCAAATCAGCGGCAATCCCTGGTGCCGGCGAATCAAACATGAAATCTCGATACTCGGGGATTCGATCCCAGTTGCAGTAGTCGCCGAAAAATCGTCCCGCCTGTCCCGGCTCCAGGTATTCCCTGCCAAAGGGCCCCGGGTCGCGCATGTTGGCCTCGACCCCGGCGCGCAGCGTTTCGATCCAGTCGCTGAAAACACCGCGTAACAATAACACGCCGTCGCGCTTGAAGGCGTCAACCTGGCCTTGAGTCAGTTGCGACATGGCGCCGGTGAGGATCTAGTTACCTTCAACAATACAAAGATCGCGTTCGGCCGCGTCGCGAGCAAATGACAGGGCTTCGCGGTAGGCTTCCGAATGGTAGCATCGCTCGGCGTCCTCGACGCTCGGAAATCGCACCACGACATTACGCGCGCGTTCTTTGCCTTCGAGCCAGATGGTACGCGTCGCACGTGCGAGAAATTCACCACCGTGCGCTTCGATCGCTGCGGTGGCGCGTTTGGCGTACTCACCGTAAGCATCGGGATCGGTGACGTGGACATGGGCAATCCAGTAGGCGGCCATGGTATTCCTCTCGAATAATCAGCTGTGAAAGGATTGTTATACTAGAGCGGTTGTGGTTGGAAGGAAACCGGTTTTTAAACACAGGAAACCGCTGAAAAAAGACAAAACTAAAATTGTGAATCAGTCAAAAATAAAACGACACCTGGATGCACTGGCTAAAATCGATCCGGATTTGCGTCGTGGTCTGAAACTGGTACGCTACCCCGCGCCCCGAATCAGGGAACAGGGTTTCGAAACCCTGCTGTCGACGATCGTTGCGCAACAGATTTCGACCGAGGCGGCGGCCGCGATCATGCGCCGGGTGCAAGCGCTGCTGCCGAGCATGGAGGCAGAAGCGGTGCTCTGCTTACCCGCGGGCGCCCTGCGCGCCGCCGGTTTATCGGCACGCAAGGTCGAGTATGTCGAGGACCTGGCACGGGCGATCGCCGAAAATCAATTCGAGGTGTCAAAACTTCCTGACCTGGAAGACCAGGCGGCAATCAACGCGATTACGTCGCTCAGGGGATTCGGTGTCTGGAGTGCCGAAATCTACCTGATGTTTTCGCTGCAGCGCGCTGATATCTTCCCGGCTGGCGACCTGGCGCTGCGCATCGCGCTGCAGAAGTTAAAAGGCATCGAGCAACCACTCAGCGACAAACAGGCACGCGAGGTGGTCGCACCCTGGGCGCCTTACCGCAGTGCCGCGAGCCTGTTCCTGTGGCATTACTACCGCGGCGCGCCGACCTGACCAGGTATACACCAGGCTTGCCGAATACCTGAACACTATTTATATTGAGCCGTGATGGACAAGCTCATTGACCTTAATAAATACCCTTTGCACCGGCTCGAAAGTGCTGCCGGGCAGCAATTGGTGGCGCAGTGCATCGATGATCTCGAGCGTAAGGGCATGTTCACGCTGAAGGGCTTCATGCGGCGACCGGTTATCGATGAAATATTACCTGGTTTGCTGCAGAAGCTTGAGCATGAATCGTTTTGTCATAGCCGCGAACATAACATTTACTTCAGCGACAATGTTGATGATGTTGCAGCCGACCATCCGGCCCTGGCGCGGGTTAACACCATCAATCATACGCTCTGCGGCGATCAGCTGGCTGACGAGTTACTGCAAATCTATCGCTGGTCAGGACTGACCGATTTTCTCGCGCGGGTGATGGGCAAACCGATACTGTACCCGATGGGTGATCCGCTCGCCTGCGCCAATATACTGGGTTACTACGAAGGCGAAGGGTTGAACTGGCATTTCGATCGCTCCGAGTTTACAACAACACTGCTGTTGCAGGCGCCGCGTGAAGGGGGTGAGTTCGAGTATCGACGGGAATTGCGCAGCGAGCAGGATCCAAACTATGACGGTGTCGCCAGCCTGTTGCGCGGAGAGGACCGCGAAATTGCGAACTTGAAGCTTGAGGCAGGTGATCTCAACGTGTTCAAGGGTAAAAATACCGCGCACCGGGTAACGCCACCGAAGGGTGATCGGGCCCGGCTCGTGACTGTTTTCTCTTATTATGAAACGCCCGGCAGGATGTTTTCAGACGAGGAAAACCTCGGCTTTTATGGCCGAACCAATTGACTCCGGGCAACGTCATCCCCAAGCAAGCGGCCCCCAGCGCACGCTGGGTTGACGTATCGGAATCTCGTAATGATACCAGGGTGGGTGGAAAATATTTTTGCGGGCAAAAATGTATTCCACCCACGGTAACCAGTGTCAGAACGTTATCTGAGTCAGGAAAGCCGATTAGATGATTCCCATGATTCTTCATTCCCGCGCCAGCGGGAATCTAATAATGTGCGGTACGGTGCAAGATTATGATACGTCAACCCAGCGTGCGCTGGGAGGCCGCTTACGCAGGAATGACGTTTAATTTTACGAGCGCAGCAGCACGCAAAAAAAAGCCGCGACTGGAGGGCCGCGGCACAAGTTGGGATAAAGATCCCTATGGAGGTCATTCAGAAACCTAGCAGGTATATCCGAACCAGGTAGGTGTCTTGTCAGGATTTTCCGGATCGCAGGTTTGGCCGCCCATCCATCCCGCATAGGTGGCCGGATTCAGGTAAGTCATGTAGTTAGCCGGATTCATGGTCTCTTTGTACATCGACGGATCCATGACGTGCATGTAGGAGCCCGGGTTCATCCAGTAAACCATGGTTTGCGGATCCATCATGACCTGGTAAGAGGCCGGGTTCATCCACGCCATCATGTTTTCGGGTTTCGTGAATTCCATGTAAAACTGCGGCTGCATAAATTGCGCGTAGCTCGACGGATTCATGAAGGCCATGTGGGTCGGCATATGGGTCTTGGGATCAACCCACTGCATCCAGGCGCCCGGGTGTGCAGCGTTGAATTTAAGCTCGGTGGATATCGCGGGCAGCGCCGGGTTGGCCATCGCGCTCATCCAGTAGTTGGGGTCAAACATATCGACGTTAGCAGGTGGTGCGTCGACCTTGGTCGTTACCGCGGCTTCAACAGCCTGGTTGGCATTTGTAGCCAGGCTCAGCGTCAGCAGTGCTGTTGCCGTCAGTGCTAATAGCTTGTTTCTAATCATGATCAGTTACTCGTGGTTTTTAAAAATTTGTAGGATGGCTTGAAATCTGTGTCTGATTATTAAGCATATAAGAAATAACTAATATACTTATAAAGAGTTATGCGCTGTATCCCGATGGGAATAGTGTGCTTAACCTCGCATGCGGTAACTAGTTGGTGGCTGCCCGGGTAAATCTATGGAAACGCAGGGTCAACAGACAGGCCGACACGGCGAGACCGGCTGCGAGCCCCCACCACAGGCCGGCGCCATCCATCCCGTAGTAAAATGCGAGTAACGAGCCGCCACCGATCCCGAGAATCCAGTAACCGAAGCCCGCTATCCACAGCGGCACCAGGTTATCCTTCATGCCCCTGAGCGCGCGCGCGGCCGCGGCCTGCAGTCCATCGAATACCATGAACAGGGCAGCGATATAGAGGAACTGGGTTGCCAGTGCCGAAACCCGGGCATAACCCGGATCATCGGGCGATATGAAAACCAGGATTATCTGTTCCGCGTAACTGAGTGGCACCACGATCAGCGAAGCGGTGACAGCAATTACCAGGCTCATGCCGAGCAAACCGGCGCGGCGTGCATCTGCCATGCGGTTGCGGCCGGTTGCGAGTGCCACGCGAATCATGGTGGCCTCGGCAAGCCCGAAGGCGATTACGAAAGGAATGCCTAACCAGGCCGCCGTAATCTCGTACGCTGCCAGCGTTTTGGCGCCGATGACGCCGGACAGGATCGAGGCGGCCACGAATAAACCGGCTTCCAGGAAGGTAAGCCCCGCCACCGGTAGGCCCAGCCACAGGATTTCGCGGCACAGGGGCCAACGCAGGTGCCATTTTTCCCGGAACAGGCCAAAACCCCGGAACATCGGTTTGCGGTAGACGTGCAGTGCCAGTGCCACGAACATGAACCACGAAACAATCGTGGTCGCGAGTCCGGCGCCGAACAGGCCCAGTGGCGGTAGGCCGATACCACCGTATACAAACCACAGTGTCAATCCGTAGTTCAATCCCACGGCAATGATGCTGATCACCAGCACCGACACGGTCTGCGACAATACCGCGACAAAATTGCGAAACACCGCGAACCAGAGCACCGGCAGTACCGAGCCAGTCAAGCCCCGCAGGTAGCCCTGCGCGAGTTCGATGACCCTTGGATCCTGGTTGGTGGCAATGAACGCGAGATCGAGGTTCCAGATTAACAGCATTGCCGGCACACCGAGACCCGTGGAGACAATAAGGCCCTGCCGGACCGACTCACCCAGCTCGGCTTTTTTGCCGGCGCCGAGCGCCTGCGCCGCGAGGACTCCGACAACGGATAGCAGCGCTATCAGGACGATCAGAATCTCGAACGAGAGGTGACCCGCAATACCAACGGCCGCGAGTGAATGGTAGCCGAGTTTGCCAACCACCATCTTGGTAGTCAGAAACATCGCGAATTCGGCCAGGTAGGCAGCCGAGAGTGGAACAGCGATGACGACAAACTGCCTGAGTTCGTCTTTTAAAGTGGTATTAATTTGCTGCATGGGAGCGTTATATTTTTATTCGCGTTAATGTAGACGATTCGGCTCTCCAGTGATAGCAAATCCCGCAGATATGCTGCTCTAGCAGGCTTTGGTGCTGGATAATGTGGGCTTTATGCTTTGACAATAGCCTCCGACCTATTAATAATGATGGGTCTTAGAGTGAATCTACAGGTAGTACCACGAGCGCCGAATTGCGGTACTGCGAAATATAAAAAATAATCGGCATAATCAATCGAAGGAGATAATCATGAAAGTATTAAGCAAAGTCGCTCTGGCCTCGCTGTTGGCGGCGTCGCTGAGCAGCGGCAGCGCACTGGCGGCCGGTCAACAGTTTATTTCGATCGGCACCGGCGGTGTAACCGGGGTGTACTACCCCACGGGTGGCGCCATCTGCCGACTGGTCAACAAGAACCGCAAGGAGCACGGCATTCGTTGCTCGGCTGAATCTACCGGTGGTTCCATTTACAACATCAACACGATTCGCGCCGGTGAGCTCGAATTCGGTGTTGCCCAGTCTGACTGGCAGTATCACGCCTACAACGGCACTTCCAAGTTTGCCGACCAGGGCGCTTATAAAGACCTCAGAGCGGTATTTTCGGTTCATCCTGAGCCGGTTACCGTTATTGCCAGCGATGGTTCCGGTGTCAAAGAACTTTCCGATGTCAAAGGCAAGCGGATGAATATCGGCAATCCGGGTTCCGGAACCCGCGGTACCTGGGAAGTTATCGAGGAAGCCATGGGCTGGACTCGCAATGACCTTAAACTGGCCGCTGAAATGAAATCTGCGGAAACCGGCCAGGCCGTGTGCGACGGCAAGATCGATGCTTACTTCTGGCTGGTGGGACATCCGTCGGCGCTGACCCAGGAGTCACTGGCAACCTGTGATGCGCACCTGGTGCATGTGAAAGGTGCGGCGATCGACAAACTGGTAAAAGAAAACTCGTTTTATCGCAAGGCGACTATTCCGGCCGGTATGTATAACAACAAGGAAGATATCCAAACCTTCGGTGTGGGTGCGACTTTCGTAAGCAGCGCCTCGGTCCCGGACAACGTGGTTTACACGGTTGTCAAGGCAGTCTTCGAAAACTTCGATGACTTTAAAAAACTGCACCCGGCGTTTGCTAACCTGACTGAAAAGGAAATGATCACCGATGCCATCTCGGCACCGCTGCATCCCGGTGCGGTCAAGTACTACAAAGAAAGAGGCTGGATGTAACATCCAACCGGGAAATAACCAACGGGTCGCATTTGCGGCCCGTTTGGTTTTATTTACCGAATAATAATAGAGGGGGGGATTGCGATGGCGGAGCAAAAACAAGCCCAGAGTTTGCAGGACGAAATTGTCGCTGCGGTCGATACCGGTGCTCGGGCGCCCATTGGATGGGAGGCAAAATTCATTGCAACCGTCACCTTCACCTGGGCGCTGTTTCAGCTTTATATTGCCTCGAACCTGCCGTTCTGGCTCAGTGACGTCACCGGCTTTAGCCTGGTTGTAACCAACTCCAATGCGCGCCTGATTCACCTTGCCTTCGGTTTTTTCCTGGCAGCGCTCGCATTTCCGCTGTTTAAAAAGAGCTCGAAAACGTCGATCCCCTGGTACGACTGGATTCTGGCAATTACCGGCGTCGCCTGCTGTCTTTATATCGTCGTGTTACGCAATGAAATCGCGGTACGTGCCGGCCTGCCGACGCAAGGCGACCTGATCGCGTCAACCGTGGGCATGATTATCCTCGGTATTACCGTTTACCGGGCGCTGGGCCTGCCGCTGCTGATCGTTGCGAGCGTATTCGTCAGCTACGTGTTTTTCGGCAATTCCGAGTCGCTGCCCGAAGCGATCCAGTGGAAAGGGGCCTCCTACGGCAAGGCCATGTGGCACTTCTGGATGCAGAACGAGGGCGTGTTCGGCGTTGCGCTCGGCGTTTCGGCTTCATTAATATTTTTATTCGTGTTGTTCGGCTCGATCCTGGAAAAAGCCGGCGCCGGTAATTACTTTATCAAGATCGCGTTCGCGCTGCTGGGCCACCTGCGCGGTGGGCCGGCCAAGGCCGCGGTCGTCGCGTCTGCGCTCAGTGGTTTGTATTCGGGATCCTCGATCGCAAACGTGGTCACCACCGGAACCTTCACCATCCCGTTGATGAAACGCACCGGGTTCAGCCCCGAAAAGGCGGGTGCGGTAGAGGTTGCATCGTCGACCAACGGGCAGCTTACGCCGCCAGTCATGGGGGCCGCCGCGTTTCTGATCGCCGAATTCACTGGCATCAGCTATACCGACATACTCAAGCACGCGCTGGTGCCGGCACTGGTGTCCTACATCGCGCTGGTTTACATCGTGCATCTCGAAGCGCTCAAGTTGAATTTAAAGGGATTGCCCAGGCTGCCGTCGACGAAGACGTTTGCCAGCAAACTCATCGGATTTCTCGGGGGCTTTATTGGCATCAGCATCCTCGGAATTGCGGTGTACTACGGTCTCGGCTGGATCAAGGTCGCGGCCCCCGACTACGCCTTTGCGATCGTCGCCATCGGCTGTACTGGTGCCTACCTCTACCTGGTCTGGATTGCTTCGAAGCAGCCTGATTTGAAGGTCGATCCGCCCGATGCGCCGATTCTCGAGCTCCCCCATGCGGGTACCGTCGCGGTTACCGGCCTTTACTTTATCCTGCCGATCGTAATCCTGATCTGGTGCATTATCATTGAGCGCCTGTCACCGGCGCTGTCCGCACTCTGGGCTACGGTAGCCATGATCGTGGTCGTGCTGACGCAGGATGCCCTCAAGGCTTTCTTTCGTGGCAGCGGTAACTATGGCGCAGCATTCAAGGTCGGCCTGGGTCACTGGATTGAAGGCATGATCGCCGGTTCCAGGAACATGATCAGTATCGCGGTCGCCACTGGCGCCGCCGGCATAATCGTCGGCACCATTTCGCTAACCGGTGCGCACCAGGTGGTTGGAGAGTTCGTCGAATTCCTGTCGGGTGGTAGCCTGATCCTCATGCTGATCCTGGTGGCGCTGATGAGCCTGATTCTCGGCATGGGCTTGCCGACCACGGCTAACTATATCGTGGTGTCATCGCTGATGGCACCGGTTATCCTGGTGCTCGGTGCCAAGAGCGGGCTGATCGTGCCGCTGATCGCGGTGCACCTGTTCGTGTTTTATTTCGGCATCCTGGCGGATGACACGCCGCCGGTCGGGCTTGCGGCATTTGCCGCGGCGGCGATCTCCGGGGGTGACCCGATCAAGACCGGTATCCAGGGATTTGCCTACGACATTCGAACCGCGCTGTTACCGTTCCTGTTTATCTTCAATACCGAACTGTTGTTAATCAATGTCGGGGTGGTGAAGGCCTTTTTCGTGTTCGGGGTCGCGGTGGTGGCGATGATGCTGTTTGCATCCGCCACCCAGGGCTACATGTTTACCCGCAACCGCAAATGGGAATCGGCACTATTGCTATTAATCGCGTTTACGCTGTTCCGACCGGGTTACTGGCTGGACAGGGTTTCACCGCCTTACGATATCTATAATCCCGATGTCGTCTACGAGGTTGTCGATGAGGTGGGACCGGATGGCTTGCTTATGATTATTGTAAGCGGTCCGGATTTCGATACCGGCGAGATCGCATCTACAACGGTGCTGGTTAACCTGGGACAGCCGGCCGATGCGATCGAAAGATTACGCAAGGCTGGATTGACGGTTACCGTCGCGGATGGACGCGCAATCATCGAAGAGCCTTTCCCCGGTACGCCATACTTCGAGAGTATCGGTAAGTCTTTTGATTACTACGGTGACGAACCCGTGCAAATTGCCGAGATCCGCCAGCCCGCCGATCGTATCGCGAAGGAAGTGTTTTACATTCCCGCGGTATTGCTACTGGCATTTATCATGTTTCTGCAAAAGCGTCGTGCTCGTGATGAACAGGTTGCGGAGGTCGGGGCGCCAGCCTGAATTGATACTGCATCAACTTAACGCTGTGGCCGGGTAATAGATGTCGCCATTTATCGTCGGCCTGGTGCTGTTGGCCGCACTGCTGCATGCCGGCTGGAACGCGATGGCGAAGTCGGGCGGAACACCGCAGTATAGTATCGCTTCCTACCGACTGGTAAATGCAGTCTGGTGCCTGCCGTTACTGTTTCTGTTCCCGTTGCCGCTGGCCGCCAGCTGGCCTATGTTGCTGGCTTCGACGCTGATCCATACGGCCTACTATTACACCCTTTCGAAGTCTTATGGTAGCGGCGACCTGTCCCAGGTTTACCCGCTGTTTCGCGGTCTTGCCCCGGTGCTGGTGGTGCTCGGTGCAGCACTGCTGGCCAGCGAGTACTTGCCGATGGGGGCGATGCTCGGTATCGGGCTCGTCAGTGCAGGGCTTATCAGCATAGCGTTCAGCGGCGGCGTCCTCGGCAAGATTCCCGGCCCCGCTCTGCGTTGGGGCCTCGCAACCTCGGTGTTGATTGCGGCCTATACCGTTGCCGACGGTATGGGGGTGCGCGCTGCCGGCAATCCGTTCAGTTATATTCTTTGGTTATTTGTATTCGAACCGATTCCAATCGGACTGTGGTTGCTGGCAACGGACCGCAGCGGATGGTTCGGATACATGCGCGCCAAGCCGGGCAAAATTACTGCCGGTGCCCTTGCGGCGGCAACCGCCTACGCGATGGTCATCTACGCGATGAGCGTTGCACCGATGGCTATGGTTTCCTCGCTACGCGAAACCAGTGTAATATTTGCCGCCCTGATCGGTACCCTGATGTTCCGCGAACCCTTCGGACGTCAACGCATTATCGCCGCTGCGCTGGTATGCCTCGGCGTAGTACTGATCAAGGTCCTCAGCTAACGGGAGTAACCAGTAATGTCGTTGACCCAAGATTTTCCGCACGTTGAACTCAGCCACAAGCCGACCCCGCTCGAGCTGTTGCAGAATGTCAGCGCCGAGTTCGGTACCAATGTCTGGATCAAGCGCGACGATTGCACCGGCCTCGCCTTTGGTGGCAACAAGAGTCGCCAGCTCGAATTCTATATCGGCCAGGCGTTGCAGCAGGGCGCCGATACGCTGCTGACGACCGGTGCGGTACAGTCCAACCATGTGCGCATGACGGTCGCCGCCGCACGCAAGATGGGTCTCGAGGTCGAGGTTCAGCTCGAACACCGCGTCGATCGCGAGCAACCGGAGTACCACCAGTCCGGCAATCCTTACCTGGTCAAGTTGATGGGTGCAAAGATCCACTATTACCCGGAAGGTGAAGACGAGGCGGGTGCCGACCAGGCGCTTGAGACGCGCGCCGTGGAAATTGCGCGGCAGGGCGGTAAGGCCTACGTCATTCCACTATCGAATGTGCACACGCCTTACGGCGCGCTCGGCTATGTCGATGGCGCCGAGGAGCTGATGCAACAGCTCGACGAAATGCATATCAATCCGGTCGGTTTCATTGTGCCGACCGGGTCCGCGTCCACTCATTGCGGCTTCCTGTACGGGATCAGGGCCTGTGGCAGCCAGGCACCGGTGTACGGCGTCTGCGTGCGCCGGGATGCCGAGAGCCAGCGACAGCGCGTCGGCACCAAGCTGAAAGCCGTGAGCGATACCATCGGCCGGGAGATTGATATTCCCGAAAGCGATATTCTCTGTGACGACAGCATGCTGGCACCGGGATACGGCTTGCTTAACGACGCAACGGTCGAAGCGATCAAGTTCCTGGCGCGGCGCGAGGGTATCTTGCTGGATCCAACCTACTCGGGGAAGGCCTTCGCGGTATTATTGCAGATGCTGAAACGGGGCGAGTTTAAGCAGGATGATCACTTGGTTTTTCTGCACACCGGTGGAGCCGCGTCGCTGTTTGCCTACCCCGAGCTGGTTGAAAGTGAGTGATCACGGCTATTTTTCGATAGACGCGGAATTTATAGATACCTACAATCTAGCGTTTTTTAAAGATGCAACCTGAGGAGAGACCTCGATGTCAAAACCTAAAGTAATCGTTACCCGTCGTTGGCACCCGGAAGTCGAGGCGGTGCTGGTGGAGCGGTTCGATACCCGGCTCAATGACGATGATCACCCGATGTCGGTTGCCGAGTTGCAGGATGCGCTGCGTAGTGCCGACGCGGTGTTACCGACCGTGTGTGACAAGGTTACCGCCGAGGTACTCGGTGCCGATAATATTCGTGCCAGGATTCTCGGTAGCAACGGTGTTGGTTTCAACCATATTGACCTGGAAGCGGCCAAAGCTACTGGCCTGACCGTTACTAACACCCCGGAAGTGCTTACCGATTGCACCGCAGACCTGGTAATGACCCTGTTACTGGCGGTGGCAAGACGGGCAGGCGAGGGCGAACGTCACCTGCGCAACGGCGAATGGACCGGTTGGCGCCCGACCCACATGATGGGTACCAGCGTTACCGGCAAAACCCTGGGTCTGATCGGTATGGGGCGTATTGCACGTGCGGTTGCGGCGCGTGCCGCGCATGGTTTCAATATGAAGATTATATTTCATGATCCGTTTCCGCCACCTGCCGAGGCCATCGCGGGCCTGAATGCGACCGAGTGCGCATCGCCCGAAGAAGTGTTTCAACAGGCCGATTTTGTTTCGCTGCATTGCCCCGGTGGCAAGGAAACCTATCACCTGATCGGCGCTGATGCGTTCAGGGCGATGCAGCCCGGTGCTTTCCTGATTAATACGGCTCGCGGCGATGTGGTCGACGAGGCTGCGCTGGTTACGGCGCTGGAGAATGGTGAAATTGCCGGTGCCGGTCTCGACGTATTCGAGAAAGAGCCCGCGGTAACCGAGGGATTGCTTAAGCTTGAGAATGTCGTGCTGTTACCGCATCTCGGCAGCGCCACCCGGGAAACCCGCAAGGCCATGGGGATGCGCGTGGTCGAAAATATTGAAGCCTTCTTCGCCGGTGACACCCCGCGCGACAAACTGGTTTAAATCAACAACCCGAAATCTGCAACGCCAGGAATCGGCATCGCGGAGCAACAGGGAGTAAACGGCCGCCGCTAACAACCCGATGAACAACAAGCGAAAATGCCAATTCTGGATCGATCGCGGCGGTACTTTCACGGACGTGGTGATGCGTGCGCCTGATGGGACCTTGAAAACCCACAAGTTGTTGTCGGAAAATCCTGAACAATATGCAGACGCCGCGCTGCAGGGTATCCGCGACCTGCTAGGCGTTTCCAGTAACGTCCCGATCCCTGCCACCGCCATCGAAGCGATAAAGATGGGTACCACCGTGGCCACCAACGCGCTGCTGGAGCGCAAGGGCGACCGCACGCTCCTGGTCATCACGCAAGGCTTCGGCGATGCACTTCGCATCGGCTACCAGAACCGCCCCCGCCTTTTCGACCGTCATATCGTATTACCGGAAATGCTCTACGAGCAGGTTATTGAAGTAACCGAAAGGGTTACCGCCAGTGGAGATGTACTGCAAGCCCTGGACCGGGAAACTGTAACAGGTGATCTGCAGGCTGCCTACGACAACGGTATTCGTTCGGCAGCCATTGCCTTTATGCATGGCTACCGTTTCCCGGCGCATGAGCAGGCAGTCGCCGCAATCGCCCATGAAATCGGCTTCACCCAGGTGTCCGTCTCGCATGAAGTCAGTCCGCTGGTAAAACTGGTGTCGCGTGGTGACACAACCGTGGTGGATGCCTACTTGTCGCCGATCCTGCGCCGTTACGTTGAAGGGATTGCCAACGAGATAGCAGGTGATATTGTGGATGCAACCCGGTTGATGTTCATGCAATCCAATGGTGGCCTGACCGACGCCAGCCTGTTCCAGGGCAAGGACAGCATTCTGTCCGGTCCCGCCGGAGGCGTTGTCGGCATGGTCCGTAGCGCTGTGATGGCAGGCTTTCACAAGGTAATCGGCTTTGACATGGGTGGTACCTCTACCGACGTGTCCCACTACGATGGCGAGTACGAGCGCGAATTTGAAACGCTGGTGGCGGGTGTTCGTATGCGCGCGCCGATGATGCGCATCCACACCGTCGCCGCCGGCGGTGGTTCTGTCCTGCATTTCGACGGTGCGCGCTATCGCGTCGGACCGGATTCTGCTGGTGCCAATCCCGGGCCGGCATGCTATCGCCGTGGTGGTCCCCTGGCGGTTACAGACTGCAACGTGATGCTGGGCAAAATCCAGCCGAAATATTTTCCCCGTGTCTTCGGGCCGAACGCCGATGAAATGCTGGATGTCGAGATCGTGCGCGACAGGTTCAAGGTGCTGGCCGATGATATTTCAAAAGCCAGCGGACAATTGACCACGGCGCAAGAGGTTGCCGAAGGCTTCCTCAAGATTGCCGTTGAAAACATGGCCAACGCCATCAAACAGATATCCGTGCAACGCGGCTATGACGTCACGGAATACACCCTGAATTGCTTCGGGGGTGCGGCCGGGCAGCATGCCTGCCTGGTTGCCGACTCGCTGGGTATGAAGCGGGTCTTCCTGCATCCTTTTGCAGGCGTCCTGTCGGCTTATGGCATGGGTCTGGCCGATATCAGGGCGATGCGTGAGCAGACGGTGGAAATACCGCTGACACCCGAAGCCCTGGAACCCCTCGGGAAGACCCTGGATGTCCTGGATGCAGCAGCTCGATCGGAAGTTGTCAATCAAGGCGTGCCCGACGCCAATATCGACGTGGTTCGTAAGATTCATCTTCGTTACGAGGGCACCGATACCCTGCTAATCGTCAACTTTGCCGGCCTGAACGCGATGATCGCCGAATTTGAGAAAGCTCACATGGGCCGATTCGGCTTTAACGCGCCTGACCGTGCCCACATTGTCGGCACCGTGTCGGCCGAAGCGATTGGCCTGATGGAGCGTGCCGAAGATAACACCATCGAGGCTGCACCCGATAACTCCGCAGCGGAAATACTGGACACCGTGTCTCTCTATTCCGGTGGCGAAACCCACCAGGCACCAGTCTATGATCGTGACGTCCTGAAATCGGGACAACAGGTAAACGGCCCTGCCATTATCATTGAAAGCACGGCGACCACCCTGGTCGAGCCAGGCTGGCAGGCAACCACGACGTCCATGGGCCACCTGGTATTGAAACGCGTCATCCCGCTGCCGAGCCGTGTCGCTATCGGCACGGACCATGGCGTGGCAGGTGACAGGGGCGCCGATCCGATACTTCTCGAAATCTTCAACAACCTGTTTATGTCCATTGCCGAACAGATGGGGGCGACACTTGCGAACACGGCTTATTCCGTCAACATCAAGGAACGGCTCGACTTCTCCTGTGCCATCTTTGACCGGGATGGCAACCTGGTAGCCAATGCACCCCATATGCCAGTGCACCTTGGCAGCATGGGCGAGAGCATCAAGACTGTCATTCGCGAACGCGCTGACACCATCAAACCCGGCGATGTATATGCCCTCAATGCGCCCTATAACGGTGGTACGCACTTGCCAGATGTAACGGTGATATCCCCCGTATTTGATGAGGCCGGGTCGGAGTTGTTGTTCTTCGTCGCCTCGCGAGGTCATCATGCCGATATCGGCGGCATTACGCCAGGGTCCATGCCCGCCAACAGCACAACGGTGGAAGAAGAGGGCATATTGATCGATAACTTCCTGCTGGTTGAGAAGGGAAGGTTACGCGAGCAAGCTCTTATCGAGTTGCTGGGCAGCGGTAAATACCCGGCTCGAAATCCGCATCAGAACGTGGCTGACATGTCAGCCCAGATTGCCGCCAACGAAAAAGGCGTGCAGGAACTTCGCAAGATGGTGGATCATTTCACACTGGGAACAGTCAATGCTTATATGCGCCATGTACAGGACAATGCGGAAGAATCCGTGCGCCGGGTGCTGGGTGTCCTCAAGAATGGCGCTTTCAGGTACGAGTTGGACCAGGGTCACCATATTCAGGTAGCAATAGCCATCGACGAGAAAAATCGAAAAGCGGTAATCGATTTCACCGGAACATCGGATCAGTTGAACAGCAATTTCAATGCACCGTCTGCCGTGTGCATAGCCGCAGTCCTGTATGTTTTTCGCACCCTGGTGGATGATGATATACCCCTGAACGCCGGTTGCCTGAAACCGCTTAAAATTATCATCCCCGATGGCTGCATGTTGAACCCGCGCTATCCGGCTGCCGTCGTTGCCGGAAATGTCGAAACCTCCCAGAGCGTCACCGAAACGCTCTACGGTGCGCTTGGCGTAATGGCCTCTGCCCAGGGAACCATGAACAACTTCACCTTCGGCAATGACGAGCATCAGTATTACGAAACCATTTGTGGAGGATCGGGTGCCGGCCCTGATTTCGATGGTACCGATGCGATCCATACGCATATGACGAATACCCGGCTTACCGATCCGGAAATTCTGGAATGGCGTCACCCGGTAATACTGGAAAGCTTCTCCATCCGAGCTGGATCGGGTGGCCAGGGTACCTACAGGGGTGGTTGCGGCGTCGTCCGCCGCGTTCGCTTCCTCGAGGCCATGACAGCTTCCATCTTGTCAGACCATCGCCGCGTACCACCTTTTGGCGTCAACGGCGGCAAGCCCGGGCAAGTGGGCCGTAACTGGGTAGCCAGGGTTAACGGTTCTATCGAGGAACTGGCTGGAGCTGATAGCACCGAAATGAAACCCGGCGACGTGTTCGTAATTGAAACTCCCGGCGGTGGTGGATTCGGTTAGTAGAATGAGGGTCGGAAGTCCGGATCGTCGTCCGATGATCAGCAACTCGGAACTAAAGGAGGGCCAGACCCCGTTAATGTGCCGAATATATTACTACAGCTTGATAATCACCTTCTGGCGCGAAGGGGATTCTCATGCAGTAAACCCGATACCTAGGCGAATCCTGGTGGATTCCACTGGTCCATCATCTTCTGGCGAGCGGCGTCGAGCCGCTCGGACATTAGCGCCGCGAACCGCTTGAATAATTCATATCCGAATTTCGGATCTTCCTGGCATCGCGCCAATATTGCGCTGCCATCAAACTCGATCAAATCGGAATCTTCCAACGCGCGGGCCATAAAACTCCAACGGTAGGGTGGTATAAGCCAGGACCAGCCGAGTATTTGATCATTGCCAAGAGTTTGTATGTCAAGCGCCGGTCCCATCAAAGCCGGCACCTGTATAGACATTTGCCCCTCGCGCAACAAATAGAATTTATCGGCAGGCTTTCCGTATTGAAACAGGACATCACCCATCTTCATCTGCAGCTCGGTCGCGGAGTCTGACAGGAACTTCACATAGCTGTCATCCATTCCGGAAAAGAAAGCATGATCGGATAAATAATCCTCGATTGATTGTTTACTCATCTGTCTGCCCTCTGCGTTTTTTGGTCAGGACGACCAGTATTAGGCTCGTTTCTACATTTTTCATTGATCCCCGGCAATAACAGGATAATTATTCAAAACGAAAAAAAGGCAGCACGCTTACATCAGTCGTTTCATCAAAACCAGTTGGATTGGCAATAAAATGTCGGCACGGGTAGATTTTACGCGCCTCAAAGCCTCTTAGACCGGACCCTGGTCTGACAGGTATCCAGTTTACGTTGAAGCATTTAGCCTTTTGGCGCTAAATAACCGTCTACTATTTTTCCATCATTTCCGACGAGTATTGATTATTGTCAAATGCCAGTTGGTAAAAATTTAATATTATTTTTTATTGTGGTTAGTTATATTAGTCACCGATCTAAATGCGAGATATCGGGAACGGGGTTGACCAAGCCCGGTTCGTCAACAAAAAAACAGAAATAGGAGAAACTAGTGAGCACATCTATTGAAGCGATTGAAGGTATTGGGCCAGCGTATGGTAAAAAATTACGTGCCGTTGGTTGTGCAAGCCCGGCGCGACTGCTTAAAGACGGTGGCACAAAAAAAGGAAGAGACAGGATCGCCAAGGAAACAGGTATCAGCAGCTCAGTTATTTTACGCTGTGTCAATATGGCCGATTTGTTCCGTATAAAAGGAGTAGCTAGTCAATACGCCGAGCTACTTGAAGCATCAGGTGTCGACACAGTCAAAGAATTGAAAAATCGAAATGCTGCGAATCTTGCTGCAAAAATGCAGGAAGTCAATAAGGCGAAGCGACTTACTCGAACCGTACCCAGCGAAAAAATGCTATCAGACTGGATCAACCAGGCCAGTAAGTTAGCTCCGATGGTGAGTCACTAGTACAACACTTCGTGTTGTTGTCAGGTCGCGTGTCGCAGGTACGGGCACGCGTGCAACGCATGTCGACTGAAATAAAAAAGGAGAAACTCATGAGTTTATTGCAAATGGCTGCGCAACTTTTTCTGGACAAGAGCGACACTAACACCGGGCTCGACGTCGGTACAGTGGCCAGTGCGTTAAAAAATTTGTTGCCCGGTGATGGCGATGACCTGAATATCGGAGCGTTGGTTTCACAATTTGGTTCAGGTGGTTTGGCATCGATGGTCGGGTCATGGTTAGGTGATGGTGACAACGATGCAATAGCCGGCACCAATATTGTTGATGCATTAGGCTCACAAAAGGTTGCTTCGTTTGCTTCCGAGTTGGGAATTGACACCGACAAGGCTTCAGAAGGATTGGCCGGCATGATCCCCGAGCTTATTAACAAAAACAGCAGCGGAGGATCACTTCTCGACTCGGTAGGGGGCGCTGCAGGAATGGCTAGTTTTGCGAAGAAACTATTTTAGGAAATTGACTTCGCGAGAACTGGCGCTCGGCACATAAGAATTGTTGCTAATCGGCATCCTTAGTAAGCCGGTTTATTTCCGTCTCCTGGCTGGCAATTAATTTGATACAGCCTGTCAGGTCTTTTTCAAGCCGCTCTATTTCTCGCTGCATCTGAACTATTGTTCTCCATGCCTGCCTCACTGACTTGGGCCGTTCATCCGTTGTTTTATATGCTCTTAAATTCATACCTTTAACATAGTCCAAAATAATCCAGGCTGCTCTCGGTGCGATCATCAAAGGCGCACCAGGCAAATAAGTTGTTGAAATATAAAAGAATAACATCAGATATTTCATGCATAGACCGGCGCAGCAGTCGCCCATGCCCCACTAGTTTTTCTCTTAAAACTCATGGAATTGAAAAATAACTTGCGATCCCCTGTCGCGAAATTTTATGAATTTAGGAATAAAACCCGTAAAGTTGTTGATTTTTTCTTAGCCCAGAGAGTGTTCAGGAACGCTTCGCTTGGGCAATAAAAGACGGTGAAAAGTCCTTGTTCAGAGGCTGAGAACGGCGAGAAGCAGACGCCTGACATTAGATAATATATTATCAGGTCAATTACCTTTTAATCATGCTGTTATATGAATAACCGGAGGTGCGCATGGATAAAGCGTTAATAGGGTTTCTTTTAGTATTTGGAATCTTGCACCTAATACTAGTAGTTGTTCCAGTCACAACTACTCTGCGAGCATCTATCTCCGGTAAAAGTAAGACGCTATGGTGTGCATTCCTTGTGTTCCTTCCCTTCATCGGTGTAGCTTTGTTTCATTTCCGATTCAGGACAAGTTTGTTCCTGGGAAAAACATGGGAACCGAGCCCGCATGATTTAGGGGTAAGAAATCCGCATGATTCAACAAACGATCGAGATTAACCTTGGTTCACATAACAAGCGCCTGCAGTCGGACCATAGTGTCCGCTAGCGCGACATTTTGAGTGTCTCAGTTGGGTTATGGACTCAATCGGTCGATGCAACATCTAATCTCTAACTACCAAGAGGAGGATGTTGATAATGAAGCAACGCCCGAGAATCTACTACACCGAAGATCAGAAAGCCTATTATTCGAACAGGCATCGGAACAGTGTTGGTAGGCTCCACCGATTCGAACCGTTCGGCATTGCATTGGGTTTTTCCTGTTTAGACTGATCAGTCTTGTCAGTCCAATTCGCAGTCCTGGGCCAGAGTCTGACAGATAAACGCTCTGGATATACCCAGCTGATCGGCAATATCATCCATAACTACACGCTCAACATCATTGGCCTTTCCGTCGGCCTTAGACATCACACATATGTCGCGCATTACCTGCATACGCTGTGTCGAACTGGCCTGTTGGTTCGCGGTTTTAATTCGGTCCGGCAAGGTCTCTATAATGCGGTCAATGTTGAGACTCTTGTTGAACTCTCCCTTGCCAAAAAACTTTTCAAATAACTTGATCTCACTTTCGCTGATTCCTTTTTCGACATTGGCCACAGCAATAGCACCGGAGAATAGTAGTCGGCGCATTGCACTGGCAGTATCGGTTCTAGCCTCTAGGTAACTCGGCTCCATCAGGCTCAATAGCCTTTGCACCCCGACTTCAAGGTACTCATGAGAATTACCGCCCTCTGTCATCAATTCTGACTGATTGAACAGTTGCAGCGCCTTGACTCTAAGCGGACTAAACGGATGGGTCGAAAACCAGTCCTCCTTTGGAGCCCCCTGTCCGGGCTCAGCATCTTCAACCTGCATTTCATCAACCTGCTTAAGAAACTCATCCAGATCGAAACGAATGATCTTATCGCCAAGTCCGGAAGCCAGTTTGAATAATGATCGGGCAATACCATTCATATCTCCGGCACAGAATGCACCGGCTCGGTCCGCCGAAACCTCTGCATTTCGAGACCAGGCAAACAAGTCCAGTGCGAGGCGCGGATCGGGGGGCTGATTACCCCGCAACAGGTAGCCGATGGGGATTTCGTGATGATTGTAGACGTGATGACCGAACTCATGGCCAATCACAAACTTAAGTTCGCTGCCATTGAATTTTTCCAACAGGCTGGATGAAAACATCACGAACAGCTTTCCGCCTTCCGGCTTAAAACAGGCAGCGTTGTATTGAGGGCTAGAGTATACGTAGAGTTCGTGCGGAATTTTCATCGCAAGCTTTTCAATGCACTCGTCCGCCATCTCGTGCACATTGGGTGCCATGAAACGGCTGAGGCGAACCGAGGTCCCGAGCAAGCGTCTACGCGTACCCATGGGCCCATCTTCTTGTATCTTAGCGATATGTTCGTTAACCCGTACGACATCGGGATGTTTCAGCAACTCCGCGGCCATCTCCCGATCATTCTGATACCTGATTGTTTCTCGATCCATTCGTTTTCATACCGTCAAGATTGAGTTAGCCTAACATCTCGATCCCCAGGGTCAACTCACCCAGTTCATGTCCCGCCCTGGTTCTCCAAAGCAGACACCCACAATCGTGATTTGAGATTTCGAGAACGGCCAGGAACAATGGGATGGACTCCTCCTCACCTCATCGGCATCGATGTGCCAAACTGAGATTGACATTTCAGTTAACGATAAAGAGGAGTCCACGGTGAAGATTAATCGACACTCGCAGTTTATATTCACAAATTATGAGTTAATTATCTGTCACCCCGGAATCTTTCGCTGACTTGGCAGGGTTCTCGTCCACCGGTTGATCTGGTTCCTCTAGCGTCTCGGCCTCCTGGAACTCGAATCGCACCTTGAGAATCTGGTGTCGATCCATTTTCAAAACTTCGAGACAGGCACCATCGAGCTGAACTCGATCGCCAACTTCGGCGATGCGGCCAAGGCGATGGTTGATGTACCCTCCAAGGGTTACGTAGTCGCCGGTGGGAAACGGGTAGTTCAGCTTGTGCTCTAGTTCCGTAACCCGGACGCCAGCGCTGATCTTGTAATGACGGCGATCCTCCATTTTGATGTGGCGGTGTCTCGGGGTAAACTCATCCTCGTAGTCACCTACTATCTCTTCGAGAATATCTTCCAGCGTTATCAAGCCGTCGGTTCCGCCGTATTCATCCAGAACGATGGCAATCTGCCGCCGGTTACTGATGAAGTCCTTGAGTAATGTTTTCAGCGGCATTGTATCGGGGATGTAATAAGCCGGCATCATCACATCGGCGACCGGTTGGGCCAGGGTATCGACTATCCGTTCCGGTTTCTCCGCAGCCGCCATGATGCTGAGCAGTTGCTTCACCGAAACGATGCCAATAATGTTGTCCATTGTCGTTTCGTAGACCGGGTAACGCTCGCGTAATTCTTCCTTAAACAGGGTGAGCACATCCGCAACGACAGCAGTATGCGGTATCGCTTCAACCTCGGTGCGTGGAATCATGGCATCCCGCGCTGTGTGTTCATCAAGATCGAAAACCCCTCGAAGCATCTTGGTCAACTGGGGATCGAGGACTCCCTCCTGTTCACTGGCGCTGAGTATGGTGCGAATCTCCTCGCCTGTTATCGAGAAGTGCGGCTCGCCGTTCTCTATTAGCTCGCGTTGCCCGATTAACCACAGTAGGCCATTGGACGAATGATTCATGAACCAAATGAGCGGGCGCAGTATGGTATGCAGCCCATTGATGACTCTGGCAACCGACAAGCTAATTGCTACCGCCTTGTGGAAGGCAAGCACCTTGGGTGCCAGTTCGCCTACCACAACGTGTAGAAAAGAGATGATCACGAAAGCGATAATATAAGAGAAGGTCTGGGTCAACTGTAATACTTTCTCGCTGTCACCCAGCAGGCCAAAGGCTAGTTGGAATCCCGGGAACATAATCTGATTAAGCGTGACAATGCCGATAGCACCTAAACCCAGCGAAACGAGTGTAATTCCGATCTGGGTGACCGAATAAAAGCGCTCCGGTTGGTCATGGAGCACCTGGACTATCCTGGCCGACTTGCTGCCGGTACTGGCCAACTGATTTATACGACTGCGTCGCGCCGAGGTTAGTGCGATCTCCGACCCGACAAAAAATGCGTTGCCGACAACCAGGAACAGAATCAACAATAATTTTCCGATCAATAACCAATCCATAAATCACTCCTTTGCGGCTCTAAATTTACCGCGCTCGATGTATACGCCGAGAATCAATATTTCTCGAGTATATTTTATCGATAATGCGATCTTCTGATATTGATCAAGGCTTTGAGCAATTATTGAGCCGGAATCGATGGCGATTAGGCCGATAACTCTGCTTATCGGGCTGGGACGGTCTACCTGAACCAAGCTGCATTATGGCCCGGATTACAAACGGTCTTTTTTTTTTGTAATGTTTGATTGAATCATTTACAGAATTTGGATTTTGTCGAGAGTCCGTTATGTTCGTTGGCAGACGCCCGATAATAGGAGCCCGGTGTACGCTTTTGGCTGAATCCACCTAATGCTCTTCATCTCGCCGCTGCGCGCTGAGATCGATTAAATTGATGCAGATCAAAAAATCGAAGCTGGTAATCCCTTATACAGTGTGATCCTGAGGAGGTAACGGAGAAATATTATGCGGGAAACGCTCCCGGATCTTATCGAGGACAGGCCGATTACGCTTGGCGTCTGGCTTATTGGTGGGTCTGTTGTCGCGCTTTTGGTCGCTCTGCTACTCTAGTTATTCGCAAGCACTCTTTTATAAACAGGCCTCGAACAGGGCCCTGGTATTGTTCTTGTCCATCTCAATCGGATTGCCACCGACGCTGGGATCCTTGAGGGCTGATTCGACCAGCCAGTCCAGGTCAGGGTCGGTAATCCCGAGCTCGGTCAGGTTGGCTGGAATTCCCAGTGATGCGTTCAGTTCGACGACATAGTCATAGAAACCATCGAAGCCACCGGCAATCCCGAGGTATGCGGCGAGCGCTTCGATGCGGATTTCGATTGCGGCTCGATTGAACTTCAGCACGGGCGCCATGACAACCGCATTGGTCGTGCCGTGGTGACTGTTGTAAAACGCACCGATCGGGTGTGATAGCGCGTGTATCGCACCGAGCCCTTTCTGAAAAGCGGTGGCGCCCATCGCGGCGGCCGACATCATGTGGGCACGGGCCTCGATATCGTTGGCATCGGCATAGGCGCGCGGCAGGTACTCCTTGACCAGGCGCATGCCCTCGACCGCGATACCCTGGCTCATCGGGTGGTAATGCGGTGAGCAATAGGCTTCCAGGCAATGCGCAAATGCGTCCATACCCGTGCCGGCGGTGATGCCCGCTGGCATTCCGACGGTTAGTTCCGGGTCACAGATAACCACCGCGGCCAGAATCTTAGGGTGAAAGATAATTTTCTTCTCATGCGTTTCCGAGTTGGATAACACGCCTGCGCGACCTACTTCGGAACCCGTGCCGGCAGTCGTTGGTACTGCGATAATCGGTGCGATCTTGTCGGCATCGGCACGGGTCCACCAGTCGCCGACATCTTCATAGTCCCAGACCGGGCGGGTTTGTCCGCACATGAAAGCGACGATCTTGCCGAGATCGAGACCCGAGCCGCCGCCAAATGCGATAACGCCATCGTGCCCGCCGTCGTTATAGGCCTTGAGCCCCTGTGCGAGATTATTTTCATTCGGATTCGGATCGACCTCGGCAAAAAGGGCCTGGTCCAGGCCGGCCTGCTCGAGCAATGCAAGTGTGTTCTGGGTGATGGGTAAATTTGCGAGACCGCGGTCGGTAACCAGCAGCGGCCTGCTGATGCCGACCGCACTGCAGGCATCGGCAATTTCGCTGATGCGACCGGCGCCGAAGCGTATCGAGGTTGGATACGACCAGTTTCCGACAAGTTGCATGATTCTATCTCACAGTTATGGGAGTGTTGTTAAGCTCTTTCAAAGCCGCGGTTGACTTCGTAATCGGTAACCTTGCTGTTGAAATCTTCCTGTTCCCATTCAGCGGCGCGCACGTAATGATCGATAACATCGGAGCCCATGGCGTTACGCAGCATGTTAGATTTCTTCAACGCCACCGTGGCATCAGCCAGGGTGGCCGGGATTTCGCGCGCCTTACGCGCCTGGTAGGCGTCACCCTTGAATTCTATTTCCAGCTCGAGTTTCTCTTCGATGCCGGCGATGCCGGCGGCAATCTGTGCGGCAATTGCAAGGTAGGGATTTAAATCACTGCCGCCCACCCGGCATTCCACGCGCACGTTGCGCGTGCCATCGGCGACGACGCGATAACCCGCGGTGCGATTGTCGAGCGACCAGATGGCCCTGGTCGGGGCGAAGGTGCCTGCGACGAAACGCTTGTACGAATTAACGTAAGGCGCCAGGAAAAAAGTATTGTCGCTGGCGTACTTGAGCAGTCCAGCGAGGTATTGGCACATCAGCGTAGACATGCCGTACTCGGCAGCGGCATCGAAAAACACCGGGTCGCCACCGGTAGAAACCAGCGACTGGTGAATATGGCTGGATGACCCCGCCGCATCGTGACTCCACTTGGCAAGAAAGGTAACCGCGCGCTCATTCAGAAACGCGATCTCCTTGACCGCGTTCTTGACCAGGCAATGGTTGTCGGCCATTTCCAGGGCATCGCTGTAGCAGACGTTTATCTCCGCCTGGCCCGGGTCGGCTTCACCCTTGGTGTTTTCAACCCGTACGCCAGCGCCCTGCAACCCGTTACGGATTTTTCGCATCAAGTTTTCTTCCTTGGTGGTCTGGAAAATATGATAGTCCTCGTTGTAAGGACTAATGGGGGTCATCTCGCGATAAGATTTATCGCGTAAATCTTCGAAGCTGTCGCGGAACACGAAAAACTCGAGCTCGGTGGCCACCGCCGACGCCAGTCCCATGCCCTGTAACCGATTGATTTGATATTTTAAAACCGCGCGTGGTGAATGTGGTACCTCGGCATGAGTATGATGATCAAATAGATCGCACATTACCATTGCCGTGCCCTCGAGCCACGGCAGAATTCGCAGCGTTGCGAGGTCTGGCTTCATGATGTAGTCGCCGTAACCGGCTGCCCAGCTGGTGGCGGAGTAGCCATCCACGGTGTACATTTCGAGGTCGGTTGCGACCAGATAGTTACAGCAGTGGGTCTCTTCCCAGGCGCTTTCAAGAAAGAACTCGGCCTGAAAACGCTTACCCATCAAGCGACCCTGCATATCGGGGATGACAGTAATGACAGTATCGATTTGCCCGGAAGCTACCTTTTCCTTAAGCGCCTGAAGCGAGAGATTACCTGGCATAGTCTTGTTTCAAAATATTGTGACAAAAGGGCGTCTGGAACTGGAGCTGACACCGGAATATCGAAGCGGGCATCTTTCCATTATCGTCAGGCACAGTCAAGCGGGACTGGCATGGTTGCCGGTCCGCGAATGCAAATTAGATAAAAGCGGTTAGTGCTTGGTTGTGCTGAAGATGTTGCGGAAGGTCTGGATGAAGGAGTTTTCGAGCTGTTTCTGGCGCTCGTAGGCCTCGCGTTCAAGCTTCGCGCGCAAGGTTTGGCGCCGGCGCTCTATTCGATCCCGGTGTTCTGCACGGTCGTTACCGATGGCGCAGCTGGCCACCTGGGTGTAAGTAATCGGCAGGCTGGTGTCGGTATTATCCATCTTATCGATTCCATTATCGGTGGTATCGTCGTTCATCGATTCTCCATACTTTAAACAGCAATAGATTTCCTGAGAAACAGAGCAAGAGTCTAGACATTTGTGACGTAAATTCCG
>JAOTYD010000038.1 GCA_029862005.1 Gammaproteobacteria bacterium
TGACGGTAGCCGGAAAACCGAGTTCATGGCGCTTGGTGATGGCCATTACGTCAGGGTAGTGGCCGGCTCTAAACCATCCGATCTGGCGGCATGAAAACTCTGTTTAAAGGCCTATTGCTTATCCTGTCGTTGTCGATAACGACTATGGTGCAGGCGATGGACTGGCTTAAGGAGACGCCCTCACTGGTGGAACTGGTCGAATCCGGAGAGCTACCACCGATCGACAAAAGGATACCGGATGATGTGCAGGTAGCCCGGTTAACCCCCGGCCAGGTTCCCGGCGAGCACGGCGGCGAGCTGCGTCTGCTGATGGGCAAGCAAAAGGATATTCGACAAATCGTCATCTATGGTTACGCGCGTCTGGTAGGTTATACCCCTGAACTAAATCTCGAAGCTGATATTCTGAAGAGTGTCGATGTAATTGAAAACCGGATCTTTACCCTGCATTTGCGTAAGGGGCACAAGTGGTCAGACGGCCATCCGTTTACCAGCGAGGACTTTCGTTACTACTGGGAGGATATCGCCAACAACCCGGAACTGTCGAAAGGGGGACCAAGCAAGCTGCTCATTACCGATGGTGAGCTACCCCGGGTCGAGTATCCCGATAAGTACACGGTTCGCTACAGCTGGTCTAATCCAAATCCCTTCTTTTTGCCCGCACTGGCAGGTGCCCGCCCTCTGTATATTTACAAACCCGCGCATTACCTGCGCCAGTTTCACGCCCGTTATCAAAGCAAGGAGAAATTGGCCCGGATGATTGAAGAGTTCGGTAGACGCAACTGGATGGGCGTTCACGTTAACCATGATCGCCCCTACAAGGCGACTAATCCTGATTTGCCGACCTTACAACCGTGGGTCAATACCACTTATCCCCCGTCGGAAAGGTTTATATTCAAGCGCAATCCTTATTATCACCGCGTGGACCAGAAAGGTCGGCAGCTGCCGTATATCGATTCGATCGCGATCAATATCGCTTCGAATAAACTGGTGCCTGCCAAAACCGGTGCTAATGAATCGGACCTGCAGGCCCGCTATTTGCGCATGGATAACTACACTTTTCTCAAATTGGCTTCGAAGCGAAATAACTTTGACGTGCGCCTGTGGCAAACTGCCAAGGGCGCACATATCGCGCTTTATCCAAATCTGAACACCAATGACAAGGTATATCGTGAATTGATGCAAGATGTGCGCTTTCGACGAGCACTTTCGCTTGCAATTCACCGCCGTGAAATCAATCAGGTGGTGTATTTCGGCCTGGTCCAGGAAAGCAATAACGCAGTTCTGGAGGAATGCCCACTTTACAAGCCGGACTATCAAACTGCGTGGATCGAATACGATCAGGAAAAGGCGGGTGAATTACTCGATGAGCTGGGTTTAAAGGAACGTGACAGTCGCGGAGTCCGGTTGCTATCCGATGGGCGACCGCTCGAAATTCTGATCCAGACCGCGGGTGAAAGTACCGAGCAGACCGATGTACTCGAGCTGATTCACGACAGCTGGCTCAAGGCGGGCATCAAGCTTTACAGCATTCCGTCGACGCGCGAAGTTTTCCGCAACCGGGTTTTTTCGGGTGATGCCATGATGTCCATTTGGTCCGGTATTGAAAACGCGATACCGACTGCCGAGAATAGCCCACATGAGCTGGCGCCGACTTCAAAGTACCAGTACCAGTGGCCGAAGTGGGGTTCGTATTATGAATCGAGCGGGCAAAGTGGTGAGGCGCCTGACATGCCGGCCGTGCAAAAACTTATTGCCCTGAATGATCAATGGGTGCGTGCCTCTACCCATGAACAGCGCGAGTCGATCTGGCATCAGATTCTCGAAATTCACCGTGATCACATGTTTACCATCGGCATCGTTAACCATGTACCGCATCCAGTCGTGGTTAACAATCATCTGCACAACGTGCCCGAAACCGGCTTTTACGATATCACTCCGGGCGCCTATTTTGGAATTTATAAACCCGATACTTTCTGGTTCGATGAGGCCAGGCGGTAATGCTCGGTTATATTCTGCGTCGTATCCTGACGATGATACCGACCCTGTTGGTAATCAGCATGTTGGTGTTCGTGATTATCCAGTTGCCGCCGGGCGATTACCTCGAAAGCCATATCGCCGAACTGCAAAGCCAGGGTGAATCGGTCGACGAAAAGAAAATTCAATTCCTGCGGGAGCAGTACGGGCTCGACAAGCCACTGCTGCATCAATACTGGTACTGGCTTACAGGGATGCTGCAGGGCGATTTTGGTTATTCGTTCGAATACGATTTACCGGTAACCGAGGTTGTCGGTGATCGGCTTTTCCTGACCATCATTATTTCAATCGCGACGATATTGTTTACCTGGATCGTTGCTTTTCCGATCGGTATTTATTCGGCAACCCATCAATACAGTTGGGGCGATTATGGGCTGTCGACGCTTGGATTTCTCGGGCTTGCAACGCCAAACTTTTTGCTTGCGCTGGTAATGCTTTATTTCGCCAATGTCTATTTTGGTACCAGCATCGGCGGGTTGATGGATCCGCAATACATCGATGCGCCGTGGAGCATGGACAAGATGGTTTCGATACTGGAACATTTGTGGATTCCGGTTATTGTCATCGGTACCGCGGGAACTGCGGGCATGATACGGCGGTTGCGTGCCAACCTTCTCGATGAATTACAAAAACAATATGTGGTGACGGGGCATGCCAAGGGCCTACCGCCGGGTAAGTTGCTGGTCAAGTACCCGTTGCGGGTTGCGCTCAATTTCTTCGTTGCTGACATCGGTAACCTGTTGCCCACCGTAATTTCCGGCGCCGAGATTGTCGCCGTGGTGATGTCGTTACCAACGACCGGGCCGATTTTGCTCAGCTCGCTGCAAAGCCAGGATATGTACCTGGCCGGCTCGTTCCTGATGTTTCTCGCGGTGCTGACCGTATTTGGTGTACTGGTTTCCGATATAGCCCTGGCGCTGCTTGATCCACGAGTTCGTCTCGGTGAGAGTGCAAGCAAATGAGTTCGATGCATTTCGTATCGCGTGAGCCTTTTGATCCACACTCGATTGAAGCACTGACACCGGCGCAGGAAAAATACTACCTTGCCTCCCAGTGGAAGCTGATGTGGTGGAAATTACGCCGCCACCGACTGGCGGTAATTTGTGGCGTTATCCTGGCCCTTAACTATGCGACGATCATGTTCAGTGAAGTGATCGCGCCTTACAACCTGCATACCCGCAATACCGAGTTCATTTATTCGCCGCCGCAGAGCGTGCATTTGTTTCACGACGGAATATTTATCGGGCCTTTTGTCTATGGCCGGGATTACGAGCTTGATATGGAAATCCTGAAGCGCAATTATCCGGAGCGAAAGGATGATGTGCAGCCGCTGCGTTTCTTTTGCCAGGGCGACAGTTATCGATTCTGGGGCCTGTTCGAAGCCCGCTTTCACCTGGTGTGCCCACCCGACAACGGTACCTTCTTCTTGCTCGGTACGGATCGCCTGGGGCGTGACATGTTTTCACGCATCACCTATGGCGCACGCATATCGCTCACCATCGGACTGGTTGGCATCATCATCAGCTTTACGCTTGGTATCGTAATTGGCGGTCTCGCTGGCTACTATGGGGGCTGGATTGACTCCTCGGTTCAGAGATTGATAGAAGTGATTCGATCGTTCCCGGAATTACCGTTGTGGATGGCGTTGTCGGCGGTATTACCGGTGAACTGGAGCCCGATTCTCATATTTTTCGGTATCACCGTGATTCTGGCAATGCTTGACTGGACCGGGCTGGCTCGCGCGGTGCGTTCTAAACTGTTGTCGTTGCGCGAGGAAGACTACTGCGCCGCGGCAGAGCTGATGGGCGCCAGGCCAGGACGTATTATCGGCCGCCACTTGCTGCCGGGATTCATGAGTCATTTAATCGCTTCCGCCACGCTTTCGGTGCCGGCCATGATACTCGGTGAAACCGCGCTGAGTTTTCTCGGACTTGGTTTAAGGCCGCCGGTAACGAGTTGGGGCGTGCTGCTCAACGAAGCGCAGAACATCAACGTTGTTGCGCTCTATCCGTGGCTGCTGTTTCCGGTAGTACCTGTGATACTGGTAATCCTGACCTTCAATTTTTTCGGCGATGGCTTACGGGACGCGGCTGATCCCTACAAATAGTTTATGAATATCGGATTTCATATGCGCACATGCTGCCCGCTGTGCAATTCGGCAGAGCGGAAAATCCTGTGCGAGATTCCGTATAAAGATCAACGCATGGTGAATTTCATCGGGCAGTTTTATCAGGGCAGGGTACCGCAAGAGTTAATATCGCCGGGCACCTACCGGGTCGTTGCCTGTGCGCAATGCAACTTTATATACCAGGATCCTATTCTAGATGAAAATAGGATGCAGGCCCTTTACCAGGACTGGATTGATAATGCGCACAGTCTGCACAAGAAACAGTCGGCAGAGTCGAAGCTCTATCGACAGTATGCCGGGCAGGTGCATACGCTAACGAGATTGTTTGACAGGCGGCCGGAACAGGTGCGTGTTCTCGACTTCGGCATGGGATGGGGCTACTGGAGTCGAATGGCACAGGCACACGGCCTTGACGTCACCGGCTACGAATTGTCACCACAACGCAGCCAGTACGCGCGGGCTATGGGAATAAAGGTTGTCGACAAGCTGCCCGGGGCGGGGGCACATTTCGACTATATTCATGCCAACCAGGTTTTTGAACACCTAGCCGATCCGCTACAGGCCTTAAAGGACCTTTGCGCGCGGTTGGCACCCGGCGGGGTGGTCTGTATTCGCGTACCTGATAGTCGGGGTGTTGCCGAAATACTGGTGCGGCGCGGCTGGTCGCAGGGCCTCGACGCAGTGCATCCACTTGAACATATCAACTGTTTTACACGTAAAACACTAACAAGCCTGGCCACTCGTGCAGGTTTAACACCCTTTAATCCACCACTGCGTCTTAACTGGGATAGCTTATGGGGTGGTATCAGGCGCGAAATTGCGGATCGTTTGCTAACAACACACCTCTATCTTAAGGTCTAGAGAGGCGTCTTGATGAAATTACTCTGCAGAAAGTAGCTGCTGGAAGTGTTCGTTGTCATTTTTCATCTCGGTAAACGTGCCTTTATCGATGAGCTTACCGCTTTCCATCACCATGACCTCGTCGAACTGCTCTGTCAGCTGAACGCGTCCGAGAATCCAGAGTATTCCACGACCCTGCATCAATTTCCTGACGTTCTCTATCAGGCGACGTTCACTTGCCGAATCGAGGCCCGACAGGGCTTCGTTGATCACCAAAAATTCTGGACCTTTCAGCAGGGCTCTTGCAAGTCCCAGCTTTTGTCGTTGAACCGAAGACAGGCGCCCACCACCCACACCGACCTCGTAGTTGAGCCCGGCGGCGATGATATCGTTGCGCAAGCCAAGTGCTTCTACGACGTCGGCAATCAGTTCGTTGACCTTGCGCTGGGCGTGTGCCTGGCCGTAGGCCAGCTTGCCAAACAGAATGTTATCCTGAACTGATATGCGCGGGTTATAGTGCGACTCGTCAAAGAATTCTATGCCGAGATCCTCGGTCGCTTCGAGCTCATGAATCCGGCCTCGCGCTTCGAGAATGTTTTGCTGGATGGGCTCGGTAATCAGTCCCAGTCGATGTCGTGCCACGATGAGTTTGAATGGCAGCGATATCAGTCGACGTTTGTCTTCCGGTTGCAGATTTTCGACGCCATTTTGTCTGGTTTGTTGCAACAGTTTATTAAACTCCGGCAGATCGTCGGCATTGATGAAGCTGAACTGCTCGAACAGTTCGCTGTCCGGTTCGACGTCGGAGAACAGATCGAGCATGATTTCAGTGATCTGTACACCCGCATTCAGAAATTCACGGTTCAGACCGAATTCCTTCAGTATTTTATGAATCACCGGATTATCAATCAGTTGTTCGACGTCGATTGATTCACCGTAAACCGTACCGAACAGCAGGTTCTCGGATACGGTCATATTAAGATTGTATTTTTCGGTATCGAAGAGTTCAACCAGGCGCGCATTTTCGGGCTCCCTGAACTTGTCGCGCAACTGATTACGTGCCTCCATGACTCGACTTGTCAGGTCAGGATTGTGAGACGGATCGACATAGGACAGTAATCCAAACTGGTAAATTTCGTCATCCAGTTCAACGCATTCGAGAATCTCGATAATGCGGGTAACCAGTTGCTCGGTATTCTCAAGGCCAAGCTCAGCAGTGTTGATCCAGTCATCGTCGTAACGGTCAGAGGTGTTTCCGGCCTGCCGCGAGAGCAAGCGTTCATGTTCGAGTGCCTTATCCTGCTCGTGTCCGCTCTTGCTTACCGGCTGATGCTTGAGTGCATAGCAGAGATTATCGTGTACCGTGCCGTTAAACATGAAGGCGCCGGCACCCACGTAACCGAGGTGCTTGCCGGTAATCGACTCGGGCATATCTGCCATTTTCAAGTCCCCGATGGTAATGCTGCCAGCGCTGGGATTAATTAATCTCGACATCAGGAAAGCAAGTTCATCCTTGCCGCTATTGCCTAGTCCGACTGCGGCGTAGTGCTGATTTATCGGGATCTTGAAGCTGGTGCCGTCAATACTGAAATAAAGCCCGTCTTCGCTATAGCGGATATTATTGGCCTGGATTATGTCATCCGAAAATTTATGGATCCCCTCGCGCTCATCGATGATTTCAGCCGCCAGCATATTCTGGGGTTTAAACTGCTGGATGATCTGGGCGTGCTTAACCCTGATATCTGCGAGTCGTTGATAATAGCGCAGCAATTCCTTCCACGGACCCGAGAGATCCTTGTAAGCCACCAGTACCGCGACCATCGAGCCGATCGACAGGTCGCCGCGTAATACAAAGTAACCGCCGATAGAATAAAAGAAAAATGGCGTCAACTGGGCAATGAAATTGTTCAGGAACTTAATGAAGAACTTGCGCTTGTAAATCGAAAAGCGAATCAGGTAAATTTTACCGAGGCGCTGACTGATATGTGCGCGCTCGTAGTGGCTGGTATCGTTAGCGTGAACCTCTCCAATGCCGGAAACGGTTTCTCCGATGCGACCGGACAAGTTACGCGCCGTTGCGACGCGTTCTTTCGACAGTTCGTTAACGCGTTTCTGTAACTGCGGGATGACGTATAGTTGAAACGGGTAGAGCGCAATCGCGGCCAGGCCGAGTAATAAATCCTGCTCAAAAATAAAGAACAGGTAAGTGCACAGGATGCCGCCCTGGAATACCGGCAAAGTAAAAGACTCACCGATAAATTCTCCGAGGAGTTCGGTTTCCGCCATGATCATCGGGATTAACTCGCTCTGCGATACCCGCTTAAAATGCGGTAATGGAAAACGCAGAATACGTTCGTAGAGCTGGTACCTGAAACGTCGCAGTACGCGCTCACCGAGGGCACCGCGGTAAACGTTCAGGATATACTTGAGTAATCCGCTGCCAAGTACCACCACCAGGAAGGCAAAGCTGAGAATCATTAGAAACTCGAGTCGATCGAACTCGTAACCGAGTATTCCTTCGGGGATATCCATCCCTTCGAGCAGGTTGATGATTCTTTTCGGCAGTTCGAGGGTAATGTAGACCAGCGGGAGGGAAGCTAACGACAGCAGAATCAGGAGAATCTGGTCCTTCTTGCTGTGTGTCCAGATATACTTATATAAAGAAGGTTCCATTTATTCCCGAGTTTTGGTTCTAATTCTATTCAACGATTTCTCGACTGGGATTGGTAGCACGGTATGCCATGCCGGTGTACTATCGCGCATCGTTCGATTTATATCAAATACAGGTTATGCCTCCCAGGCTAGCAATCGTTTTAAAGGGTTATCCGCGTTTATCCGAGACCTTCGTTGCCCAGGAAATTCGGGCGCTTGAGTTGCGCGGATTCGAGCTCTGTATTTTCTCGCTGCGCCATCCCTACGATCCGGACATCCACCCGATTCACGCAGAAATCGAGGCGCCGGTTTATTACCTGCCCGAGTATTTACATGACGATATCCCACGCCTGCTACGAGCCTGCCTGTGGATTGGCTGGAAACCGGGTTTCTGGCTCTCGTTATTGACCCTGGTGCGCGATTTCTGGCGCGACCCGTCACGCAACCGGTTGCGACGTTTCGGTCAGGCGATCGTGATGGCACACGAAATGCCTGATTCGGTGCAGCATTACTATACGCACTTCATGCATACCCCGGCATCTGTCAGCTACTACGCGAGTAAAATTACCGGGCGCAGCTGGAGCCTGTCGGCCCATGCCAAGGATGTCTGGACCATTCCGGACTGGGAACTGCGTGAAAAGCTGGACAGCACTGACTGGGTGGTGACCTGTACCTGTGTCAATCGAGATTACCTTTCGAAACTTGCAAGTCACGTGGATCAGGTCACATTGCTATACCACGGGCTGGACTTTGATCGCTTTGATCAAAAACAGGGCGCCGGTTCAATGCATGACGGCAGTGACCCGCAAAACGAGGTGCGATTAATCAGCGTCGGGCGCGCCGTTGATAAAAAAGGTTATGATGTCCTACTGGCGGCCCTGGCAAGCCTGCCCGACACATTGCATTGGCAATTTATTCACATCGGTGGCGGTGAGTTGCTCGGGCAATTGCAGCGTCAGGCTCATGAACTCGGTCTTGGGGAGCATATTCAATGGTTGGGTGCACTATCGCAAGGCGAGGTACTGTCTCAGTATCGCGCCGCCGATCTGTTCGTATTGCCGAGCAAGATTTCCGCCAATGGCGATCGCGATGGATTACCCAATGTCCTGATGGAAGCACAGAGCCAGAACCTGGCCTGCCTGTCGACCAGTATTTCGGGTATCCCGGAGCTTATCGTCCACGCCGAGACCGGCTGGCTGGTTGAACAGAAGAATTGCCCGCAGCTTGAGCAGGCACTGGAAAAACTGATTCGTGATCCGAAGCTGCGTAACCGACTGGCCGAGGCAGGTTTCAAGCGAGTGCGACAAGAGTTTTCGATGGATCGGGGAATCGATACCCTGGTCGATAGGCTTCACCAATCGCTTGGCGAAGACTAATCGACATGAAGCTGGCTTTACTAAGACATGCGATGACAGACTGGAACCGCGCGAAACGGGTGCAGGGCAGGCTCGACCTGCCACTGTCTGCATTCGGTAGAAAACACCTCGATTTGCTGTCGATCCCGCTGGAATTTAAAGCCTATCGCTGGTATTGCAGCCCGTTGCGTCGCGCCACTCAGACGGCAGCTCTGCTGGCGATAGAGCCGGTAGAAATCGAAGCCGCGTTGATCGAAATGAGCTGGGGTGATTGGGAAGGCGAGGTATTGAAGCCATTACGTAAGCGCCTAGGTGATGAAATGCGCGACAATGAGAGCCGAGGCCTGGATTTCCGTCCGCCGGGTGGTGAGAGTCCGCGCGAAGTTCAGATCCGGCTCCAACCCTGGTTACAGCAGGTCGCTGCATCGGGCCAGGATACGGCGGCGGTCGTGCACAAGGGCATTATCCGCTGTATCTATGCGCTTGCCTGCGACTGGGATATGCGCGGTGAGTCACCGGTCGACTTCAGCTGGGATGCACTCCACCAGTTCGAACTCTCCCCCGACGGCAAGCTGCTCAACAGTTACCAGTCCATCCCCCTCTCCAAATCCTGATCCGATATCAATGGTTTCGATTAGAAAATTGAAGCGGACAAGGCAACCAGAGAAACTCCTTGCGACTGACTGGGTGGCCTGAGGCTTCCTGAAAAAGTCTCGATTTTAAAGGGCAAGGCGAAACTCGACATCCATGTCTCGGTTCGCCACAGGCCGCGTCCCTGCGGCCTGACCCTTTAAAATAGAGGCTTTTTCAGCACCCAGCCTTCACGTCGCAAGGAGTTTCCCTGGTTGCCCGCCAAGGTATCTAGCTGTTCCAGATGTATCGGTGCAAAAGTGTAGCGCGGCAGGGATGTCGCGGTCCGACGCTTCGGGCGACAAGCGATTCCATGGATGGACCAACTGGCGCTTGCGCCGGTTGGGAGCGCCTTTTGCCCGCTTCTCTCCGAGATAGCCTGTGGGTAGGTTACGAAGTGGTCACCGTAAAGGTGTCGATTACGTCCAGATGGTGGCGGGATCGAGCCAGGTCACGGCAGGATGCGCCGACAGGAATCGCAGCAAGTCTTCGAGGAAATGCCACACCGCTTCGTTTTGTGCGAGGTGATGGGTAAGGATGCCGGTCGGTTCATCACGGTCGCGATAGCCGGTGCGCTTTGCGATCAGGTGCTGTATTAAAATCGCGATCGCGGGATAAACGCCGAGAAATCCACCCTGGTGGCGCCAGTTAACCGGATCGAGATGCGCGTTGACCTGGAGCAATCCGGGGGCAGGGAATGCCTGGCGACGTGCCTTCATCGTTGAAATTCCGGTGATTCCAATGTCGGTAAGGCGTGCTATGACCCGGTCATCAATCCGGTTCCAGGGTGGTACCAACACGGGCTTGAATCGCTCGGGGAAATACTGGCACAGTGTTCGGAAGCCCTGCTCGAGGTCGGCGACTATATCCTCGGTGGTTTGTCCACCACCAAGCTCGAGTTTGCGCTGACCCGGCGGTGCATGGTTTTGATGTGCAAAACCGTGTTGAATTACGCATGCCTGCGGACGAGTTTTCAGTGAATTGACAAGCCCGGGCCTGAGCCCGGTCGGGATAACCGCGAGTGCCAGCGGAATGTTCAGTTCGGAACTTAATCCGACCAGTTTATCGAGTGCGCTGCCGGCTTCAGTTGCGTCGTCATCTCGCCACCAGAATTCAGCTGTAATACCTGCTTCTGCCCAGGTATCGAGTTCACGACCGAGCCAGTTCCAGGCATCAATGGCTAGTGAACTCAATTTTGATTACTCGCATCAAGCAACCACTGTGAAATCAGGTTTGCACTGTTGGTTGCGCCCGCAAGGTTTACTGTGAACGAGGTATGTAGCCCGCTGGTTCGATCGATCGCGTCTGCCAGCGCGGTTGCGTTTAATTCAGCCTGGCGCAGCATGATCACTCGTCCGATGTCCTGTAATTTTTGCGCGCGCGTGGTTTGCTCGAGTTCATCAGCCTCGGCATAGGGGATCACGACCGCCTCGGTATCACTATTGAGAATGTCGGTGATCGTATTATAACCGGCCTGTGATATCGAAAGGCTGGCGCGCTTCACCAGCTCGCTGAAATCGGGTCGATTGCGCTCGACGCGAATGCCTTCAGTTGCGAGCTGTTGCAATTCCTCGAACAGCGAATCAGAAATCGAATGGCTTACCAGGATACGCCATTTCAAGTGTTTGAGCCTGCACAGTGGTCTGGCCTCGATTGCTGTTTTCAGAATTTGAAAGCCGGTAACGCTACCGCCTGCAGAAACCAGAACTTCGTCGATACCGTCTTGTGCAGACGGTAACACCGGATTATTCGGGCAGATATAGCCGCTATAGGCAACCTTGTCGTCTATGTGCTCCGCGAGGTTAAAGCTATCGACGAGTCGCGCAATCTTTTCATCTCCGTGGACCAGCACGTGATCGTAAAATTGATCAATGAGTTCGCAGATTTCCTGCTCCCGTCCCGGTTTTGTTTTGGGCTGGATAATATCTCTTATCGACGCGATCACCTGCAGACACCGAGTACTAGATTTTGCGGCCTCGAGCAGCGGTATCAACTCGAAACGCATCATCCGACGTCCAAACGGAAAAGTTTCCGTGATCAATACCTGCGGTGCGAAGGATACAAAAAATTCGAGTAACTGCTGTTTGCGACCGTCTTGCCAATGACTGTCAATATGGTTGCCGTTGGCATCGAGCAAACGCGTGAAGCTACCATCGGGGCTGTATACCGGGGGTAATTGCCTGAGCTGAATGGCTTCATCTAGCGGAAATTGCTGCGGCAGACCGCCGGATACCAGCTGGACCTCGAAATCCTCGCGGACGAGCTCGGTTGCCAGGTAAGCCGAACGCTGCAAGTGCCCAATTCCGAGCAGATGCTGGACATAGATCATGACTCGAAACGGCGAACTGATGGATTACTCCGGATCTAGGCGGTTACAGTTTTCTGCTCGGGGGGTTCGAGATACTCAAGCACAATTCCGGCTATATTTTCGTGGCCGGCAAGCAAACCGGAAACCTGTGCCGACGAGGGTCGGGATTGCTGCGGTAGTTGTCTTAACGCGGCCGCCATTTGCAGTGCATCGCGTTCACCAGCCGGATCGAGCATGCTGACCAGGCCCAGGTTTACCGCCCGTTCCGCGCGAATTAACTGCTCCTGCCTGGGAACCGACCTTGGTATGATAAGGGCAGGTTTATCGAGGGTTAGAATTTCGCAAAAAGTGTTGTAGCCGCCCATCGCAACGATCGCGATCGCTTTTTGCATCAGCAATTCAATATGACTGTCGAAGGTAAGAATTTCGACGTTAGGCAAGACCTCGCAGCGATCATGAAATTCCTGTATCTCGGCAGAGGGCATGAATGGCCCGGTTACGATGATCGCCCGGTGAGGTTGTTCGGCGCCAGATTCGTAGGCGCGGATTACCCAATCAATCATTTCGACACCGTCACCGCCGCCACCAGCTGTTACCAGGATAAAGGGTTCCTCATGGTTAATCGGTGCGAGCCAGTTAAGCTCACTGGGAATTTCACGTTCGAGGTAGCCAGTGAAACAGATTTTTTTATTAATCGAATCGGATAGGCCGAGACCCTCGATGGGACTTCCCATTTCACTCAAACCGTATACCCAGATATCGTCGTAGAGATGCTCAAGTACCGGTGCGACTTCTTTGCGCTCCCATTCGGCTTTTAGTATCGACGATTCATCCATGACGTCACGCAGTCCCAGTACGTTTACGGTGCCCTGCTGCTTAAGCATTTCGAGCGTACTGGTCACTTCTCCCTGCAGCCCCGTGGGTTCCTTGTCGACGAGAAAAATGTCGGGTTTAAAGGTTACCGCGGTGTGATAGATGATCGATTCCCGCATCGACAGGGTTTGGTCCAGATCGATATGCAGGCCCAGTGACGTGTATTCACCATCCTTGAGTTTGATGACGCCGGGAATACGCACAAAATCAACCCGTGCCTTAAAGTCAAAACTACCGATTATCGGTGAACCCGACAGGATCAGTATTGATAGTCCCTTGTAGCGCGCTACCAGCGAATGGGCGATCGATCGACAGCGGCGCAAGTGACCGAGGCCAAACGAGTCATGGCTGTAGATAAGAATCCTGGATTGTCCCAGTCGCTCTGTCATTTCACCAATACCTGGCTATGTACCCGACGCAGACTACACCGAAATCGTCATGAACGCACTGTCGTTTAGGCATTTTATTTGCCAGCATTGGAATTATTCCCTGTCTGGCCGGTCTCATATCCATGAAGCAGAATGCGTGCCCTGGAGTCCGTATTGGATAAAAATAGTGCAAGCACCCAGCTCGAGCCTCAGCGGCTTTTACTCGGGCGTAATTTCAAAGATCAAAGGTTACCGGAGCGATTGCGCAAATCGATACAGGATCAACAGGAACGCAGTGAAATTCTGATCAGCACGATCCAGTTGGTGATCGTCTCTATATTCGGTTTGCTATACGCAATAGCGCCAAAGACTTTTTCACAGGATGCTGATTTCGCCCCGGTACCCTGGGTGCTGTCCTTGTATCTTGGATTTAGCCTGATACGTTTGCGCCTGGCGGTAAATCGTAAACTCCCGGACTGGATGCTGTATCTCTCATCCGTTGCTGACATCGTGCTGCTGCTCGGCCTGATCTGGAGTTTTCATTTGCAGTACGAACAGCCGCCATCCTTTTACCTGAAATCGCCGACGCTGCTCTACCTGTTTATCTTTATTTCCATCCGGGCGTTGCATTTCGACCCGCGCTTCGTTATTTCGACCGGTGTCAGTGCGGCGATAGGCTGGGCCCTGATGGTCGCTTACGTGCTGGTTAACGATCCCGCAAATAACATGATTACCCGCGATTATGTCGAGTATATGACTTCCAACAGTGTCTTGATCGGTGCGGAATTTGACAAGATCGTGTCAATTTTGATGGTTACCGGGGTGCTGGCGCTGGCCTTATTACGTGCCAGGAGTCTACTCATCGAATCGGTTATCGAGGGCAGTGCAGCACGCGATTTATCGAGATTTGTGCCCGAGGAAGTTGCACAGAAGGTTATACAATCGGAGGAGGGCGCCATCACCGGCAAGGGGGAGCTCAGTGAATGTACAATCCTGTTTACCGACATCGAGGGATTTACCGCGATAAGTGAGACCCTGGCGCCCGAACAACTGATTGAAGCGCTGAATCAATATTTCAGCCTCGTAGCAGACCCGATAACGCGGTATGGCGGCGTTATCAGTCAGTTCCAGGGAGACGCGATCCTGGCAACCTTCAACCTGCCCAAACCGGATAGCGATCATGCCAGCAACGCGGTCAGGGCCGCTCTTGAAATTCAGTCCGTGCTGGAAGGTGTGGAGTTCGGTGACGGCATCGCGTTTAACACCAGGGTCGGTATCAATACCGGGCCGGTGGTTGGTGGCCTGGTCGGCTCCGGGGACCGGGTCGGTTATACCGTACACGGTGAAAACGTCAACCTGGCGGCGCGACTGGAGCAGCTCAACAAGGATTATGGCACCCGAATCATCGTTGCCGACAGTACGCTGGCCAGGATCCCTGATGGAACTTTCGAATTCGGTGAACTCGGAGAGGTGTCAGTGCGCGGATTGAATCGCCCGATCAGGATTTACACGGTGAATTAACAATAGCCTCGACCAGAGTCGCAATACCGCGGCTAGGTAAGCTTACGAACCTGCTCCAAATACCGGGACACGTTGTCCCGGGCCTGCTGTTCAAAACGCTGGTAAAAAAAGTCCGATAAAAAAAATCGGGGTCTGGCTAACAGGCCGGAATGAAATTTTAGCAGTTTACGGTAATAGTCAGTATCACTGAGATGTGGATTCTCCTCGCGCAAGTTTTGACTGTCGAGCAGAAAGGCGTCCCAATCAAGGCCGAAGCTCGATAAATCGATATCGACCATGTAGCTGGCGTCGGCGTCGTCGAGTGAACTGCCGTCGTGCAGCGTCGCCATGATCATCCGGTCGATAAGTTGGCGCATCTCGTCATCATGAATTTCCGCGGACAGGTCCTGGTAAAGCCTGGCACTATGGGCTTCATTATCATGCCTGCCGGGCTCGAAAATAACATCGTGAAACCAGACCGCGATCTCCAGTGCATCGGGATTGCGAGCGAGAGATTTACATTGATCGAACTGGGTCAGGCAATGCGCGATATGGTCAAGCGTGTGATAATGGCGCTGGGGCTCACCATAGCCTTTTACAAGTTGCTGGTGAATCGTGGCGCTGTCATCCGTTGCACCATCGACCAGGCACCGCTGCCATAGTGACCGGAAACGATCGGGGCCGCAGACTTCTACGGCAGCTGGCGACGACATTACTCTCCATCCTGTTTATTCAGCTGTTTCTGCAACGTTTCGACGAGTGCGTGTGATCGAGTCAGCTTGTCACTCAACATGCGAATGACATCGAGGGCGACCTCCGAGTTTTCGCGCAGGATGCGAAAGAACATGTCGGCCGTTATTTTCATGGCCCGGAGATTCCCATGCGCAATCAGTTTTGCGATCCGGGGCGTATTGTTCAGCAAACCGAGTTCACCGATCAGCTGATTTTGAGCGAGGGTGCCGGTGACAACCGGCCCACTATCCGTTTCTGTTATGATATCCACCGCACCGTCCATGATGACGTAGGCGAAATCGGCGCTGTCACCACTGTTGAAAACAATATCACCGTCCTGAAACGAAACAATTTCGCTGGCGAAAGCCAGCAGTTTCAGTTTCGAAGTTTCCATTTTGGCAAACATGGGAATCTTTCGAAGTAGATCTGTTTCTTCTGCAAGGTCCAAGATACTTGCTCCAAACACCCTTTATTACTTTAGTCGATGGCTAAAGATTCGCACGTGATTGAACACATTTCAAGCGCTTCAGTAGCCTCTCCGACCTTAAACACGGCCACAGATAATGATTTTTGCGGTATTCATCACATTTTTCTGGCCCAGGCATAGTATCCGGAAACCTGTAATTCGCTGGTGGGACGTCTGAAAAAACGGGTACCTATTCGATCAAGCCACCGCGATGGTTTCATACCCAGATGGGTTTCGACACGTTTCTTCCAGCATTTATGCAGGTTGAAAATAGACGAGTAGGGTCCTCGAATCGAATACAGGGTGACCTCGGAAAAGTCTCGCAGTAACCAGGCCATACCGTCCCGGCTGAAGCGGTAGCAATCGGTAAACCTGAGGTCATGTGGTGCGTGGTAGCGAAACAGGAATGGCAGATGCAGCAACAGGTAACCACCGGTTTGCAGCAATTTGTGTATTTCCTGGACAGCTGCGAACGGATCGTATACGTGTTCCAACACCGAAAGACAAACCACGCCATCATAGCGTTCGTACTTCAGCCTGCTCGGGGCACAAATATCATCGATAATATCGGCCAGCGGCTCACCGGCGTTAATCTCCATGGTTTCGATCTGTCCTCGCTCGAAGAGTTTGAGCTTGTCGCGGGTTGACTGGCCGACGTCGAGAATCATGCTGCAATTAGCCGCCATCAGGTTCAGCTTACTGGTTAACAGAGCTTCGCAATCGTAGGCAAAGCTGTGATCGACAGTGACACGACGAATGGCCTCGAGGTGTTGCGCCATGGCCGCCTCGGCAACCGGGTTACGCTGATTAAGAATCGGCTTTTTACTCATGCGTTTTACTTTGCAGTTGGTTTGTCAGGTGCATACTAGCGTTATTTGCTGGAATTCGCTTTTATACGATGGCAATTAACGCTAATCTTGGAGCCGGCCACAGATCGGGAATACGACTATGAAACACTACCAAATGTACATCGATGGCGGATGGTGGGACGCATCTGACGGAGCACAGCTCGAGTCGGTTAACCCTGCCACTGGTGCGGTTTGGGCGACGGCAGCAATCGCCGGTGACACCGAGGTGAACCTCGCCGTGGCGGCGGCCAAACGCGCGCTGAACTCGGGTCCCTGGGCGGGTATGAATGCGACACAACGTGGGAAACTGCTGCGTCGCCTCGGTGATTTAATCGCGGAGAATTCTGCGATGCTGGGTGAAATCGAGACCATCGATAGCGGTAAGTTGGCCAGGGAAACTCGTGCCCAGACTGGCTATGTTTCGGATTACTATTACTACTACGCGGGCCTTGCCGACAAGATCCAGGGTGCAACATTGCCGATCGACAAACCCGAAATGCATGTATACACCAAGCGCGTTCCGATCGGAGTGGTTGCCGCGGTAGTGCCGTGGAACGCACAAATGTTTTTGACCGCGACCAAGCTGGGACCGGCGCTGGCGGCTGGCAACACGGTGGTGTTAAAGGCCTCGGAAATGGCGCCGGCGCCGATGTTCGAGTTCGCCAGGATCGTCGATGAAGCCGGATTTCCACCGGGCGTGGTAAACGTCATCACGGGTTACGGTGAACCCTGCGGCCGGATGTTAACCAGCCATCCGGACGTGGCCCGGGTCGCGTTTACCGGCGGCCCTGATACTGCACGTCATATCGTGCGCAATACCGCCGAAAATTTTGCCGTGGTATCGCTGGAACTGGGTGGCAAATCGCCAATTCTGGTTTTCGACGACGCCGATCTCGAGGGCGCCGTGAACGGTATTATTGCCGGTAATTTCGGGGCCACCGGGCAGAGTTGTGTTGCCGGATCGAGGGTATTCATCCAGTCTGGTATTCGTCAGCAGATCCTCGAAAAACTGGTTGAACGCGCAGGCCAGATCTGTATTGGCGATCCCCTCGCAGATGATACCCAGGTCGGACCCCTGTGTACGCGCCAACAGCTCGATCATATCAGCGAATCGGTTGACGATGCGGTTAAGCAAGGAGCCACGCTGTTGTATGGAGGTAAGCGCCCTGAGGGATTTGATGAGGGCTGGTATTACACCCCCACCATACTGGACTGCCCGCACCAGGATATCCGCACCGTGCGCGAAGAAATGTTTGGTCCGATTATGTCAGCATTGAGTTTCGATACCGAAGAAGAGGCGATCGAGATGGCCAATAATTCCGATTTTGGCCTTGGGTCGGGCGTTTTCACATCCAATGTGGCACGCGCAATTCGCGTTTCGGATGCTATTCATTCGGGCATTGTCTGGGTCAACACCTACCGTGTTATCTCGCCGATCGCCCCGTTTGGCGGATTCAAAAACAGTGGCCCCGGACGGGAGAGTGGCGTCGATACAATCTACGATTACACCCGCACTAAAACGGTCTGGATCAATACCTCGACTGAACCGATGGCTAATCCGTTCATTATGCGGTAATTGCGCAGGTCACTACTTGAGGCTCTGCCAGTAGGCCACGAATTGTACCGCGATACGTCCGCTACGTGAGCCTCGCTGGGTCGCAAAACGCAGCGCTTCGGCGCGTGCGTCTTCTGTCATTTTCAAGTCACGGGCTTTCAAGGTTTGCTCGACGACCGCCAGATACTGTTCCTGGGTGAATGGGTGGAACGACAACCACAATCCGAAACGGTCGGATAACGAGATTTTTTCCTCGATGCTGTCGCTTGGATGTAACTGCCCGTCGACCATGGTGCTATCGAGATTGTCCTGCATCGACTCGGGCATCAGGTGACGTCGATTCGAGGTCGCGTAAATGATGACATTATCTGGCTGGAGTTGCAGCGATCCCTCGAGACAGGCCTTGAGCGCCTTGTAGGAATCGTCATTGGCTTCGAACGATAAATCATCGAGGTAGATGATAAATTTACGCCCGTCACTCGCAAGGTGGCGGATTACGTCGAACAGCTCTCCCGTTGCCGCCTTCGGTATTTCAACAATGCACAACCCGCGGTCCTTGAATTCATTCAGTTGTGCCTTGATTAATGATGACTTGCCGGTGCCGCGCGCACCCCATAACAGGGCATTGTTGGCATCCTTGTTGTCGAGGAACTGGGCAGTGTTACGCAGCAGCAGGTTTTGCTGACGCTCCAGATGCAAGAGTTCGGATTTATCGACCTGGTCATATTGCGAAATCCCGTCGAGGCCACTGGCAGACCAGCGATACGCACAATATCCCGGTTCGGTGCTTATTTCGAACTGGTCGGGAAGCATTTTTTCGACCCGATCAAGTAAACCATCGAGGCGTTTCAAAAGTTTGTCGGTATCAGTCATCAGACCTCGAGCTTCTTGTATTTGATCCGGTGCGGTTGATCAGCATCCTGGCCCAGCCGTTGCTTACGATGGGACTCATACTCCGTATAGTTGCCTTCGTAAGTATAGACCTCGCTGTTTCCCTCGAACGCAATAATATGGGTAGCAATGCGGTCAAGAAACCAGCGATCGTGAGAGATGACGACGACGCAACCCGGGAAATCGAGGATTGCCTCCTCAAGTGCCCGCAGGGTTTCGACATCGAGGTCGTTGGTGGGTTCGTCCAGCAACAACAGGTTACCGCCACTCTTAAGCAGCTTGGCGAGATGCAGGCGATTGCGCTCGCCACCGGAGAGATCCTTGACAAACTTTTGCTGTGCGGCGCCGCGAAAGTTGAAGCGTGATACGTAGGCTCGCGACGGAACTTCGTAGCTGCCAACCACGATGTTATCGAGTCCGTCTGAGAGTTCTTCCCAAACGGTCTTGCTGCCGTCGAGATCATCACGAGATTGATCGACATAGGCTATTTGTACCGTCTCACCAATCTTGATCCTGCCTTCATCGAGCGTTTCCTGGCCGACGATGATGCGAAACAGAGTGGTTTTACCCGCACCGTTGGGACCAATGATGCCCACGATGCCGCCGCGAGGCAGTTTGAATTCCAGGTCCTGGTAAAGCAGCTTGTCACCATAGGATTTTTTGCCGCCCTCGATTTCAACCACGACGTCACCGAGTCGAGGCCCGGGGGGGATATAGAGTTCTCGGGTCTCAGAGCGCTTTTGATATTCCTGCGAGGATAGCTCTTCGAACCGCTTCAAGCGTGCCTTGCTTTTCGACTGTCGACCCTTCGGGTTCGCGTGCACCCATTCGAGTTCCGCCTGCATCGATTTCAGGCGCGCCTTTTCGGAGCGTTCCTCGTGTTCCAGCCGTTTCTGTTTCTGCTCGAGCCAGGACGAGTAATTTCCTTCCCAGGGAATCCCGTGACCGCGGTCGAGTTCGAGAATCCAGCCGGCGACGTTATCGAGAAAGTAGCGATCATGCGTAACGGCCACCACGGTCCCGGGGAAGTCCTTGAGAAAGCGTTCCAGCCAGGCCACGGATTCTGCATCCAGATGGTTAGTGGGTTCGTCCAGGATCAGCATATCGGGATTTGACAACAGCAAGCGGCACAGTGCGACGCGCCGCTTTTCACCACCCGATAGATTATCGACGGCCGCATCCCAGGGTGGCAAGCGCAGTGCGTCAGCGGCGACGTCGAGCTTGCGGTCGAGGTCCCAGGCACCCGCAGCATCGATTTTTTCCTGCAACTCGGCCTGCTGTGCCAGCAACTCATTCATTTCATCGTCGGACATGGGCTCGGCAAACTTCATATTAACTTCGTTAAACTGGTCAAGCAGAGACTTGGTCTCGGCTACCCCCAGTTCGACGTTGCCGCGCACGTCCAGGCCCTTATCGAGCTCGGGTTCCTGGGGCAGGTATCCAATCTTGATTCCGGTTTGCGGGCGCGCCTCGCCGTTATGTTCGGTGTCGACGCCAGCCATGATGCGCAGCAGCGTCGATTTACCGGCGCCGTTATAGCCCAGTACCCCGATTTTCGCGCCCGGGAAAAAATTGAGCGAAATATTCTTCAGAATTTCGTTCTGCGGGGGCACCACCTTGCCGACTCCGCTCATGGTATAAATGTATTGCGCCATGCATCTTGTCCAGGTTCAGAATTGGCGTATTCTAACAGCGCTTAAAAAATTAAAAACAACTTCGTGGAGGCAGGGAAGGAGGTGCCCATTGATATTGACAAAGCGCTCGTTTCTTCGCATGGTAACGCTGCTGAACTTTTAACTTCTCAATACCCCGACTTCGGCTATTATGTGGTACATCAAACTCGCTAAACCATCCGACGAAACAGCCCAAAGGTAAGCCGCCATGAGCATGAAAGAAATGCAGCAACAAAGTTATCTTCACGGGATCAATGCTGCTTTCATCGAGGAACTCTACTCGAGGTACCTGAAAGACGAAAACGACGTCGACGAAAACTGGCGCAGTTGGTTCGCGGAGTTAAAAAATGGTGGGCTGACACCCGACCAGGATCACATCGAAATCCAGGCACAGATGAGATCCGCTGTATTGAACAAGCGGCGTGGTAACGGCATTAGCGCTGCCGAACTGCATCATCACGACGACAAGCAGCTCAGGGTATTTCAATTAATCAACGTTTACCGCGTCAAGGGGCATCAGAAAGCGCGACTGGATCCGCTGAACCTGGCCAGAATACCTGAAATCAAGGATATGACGCTTGCCGGCAACGATTTGTCCGAGGCGGACCTCGACACGGTATTTAGTTCCGGGTCTTTATTCGGGATCGAGGATGCACCGCTGCGGGAGATAATCGACCGTCTGGAGAAGATCTATTGCCGGACAATCGGTCTCGAGTACATGCATATTGAGGACCGCGCAGAAAAGCGCTGGATCCAGGTGCAGATCGAGACCACGTTGGCGAAACCCAATTTCAGGGAAGGGCGTCGTAATCGGATTCTTGACCGAATTATTGCCGCGGAGAATCTCGAAAAGTACCTGCATACCCGCTATATCGGGCAGAAACGCTTTTCGCTGGAAGGTGGGGAATCGCTAATCCCGATCGTGGACCGGGTCGTGCAGCAGGCCGGCGTCACCAACACGCACGAGGTCGTCATCGGCATGGCCCACCGCGGGCGCCTGAACGTGCTCACCAATATTTTTGGCAAGATGCCGAGTGACCTGTTCGATGAATTCGAGGGCAATATCGAGCTCGATGAGCGCTATAACTACGATGTTAAATACCATCAGGGTTTTTCTTCCGATATTTATACCGATTCCGGACCCATGCATCTGGCGCTAGCTTTTAATCCGTCGCATCTCGAGATCGTGGATCCCGTGGTGGAGGGCTCGGTGCGTGCCCGCCAACGCCGCCTCGACGACCGCAATACCAATGACGTACTGCCGGTTCTGATTCACGGCGATTCGGCATTCGCTGGCCAGGGCGTGGTCATGGAAACTTTCAACATGTGCGAAACCCGGGGTTATAAAACCGGTGGTACGATACATATCATCGTCAACAACCAGATCGGGTTCACGACTAGTAATCCGCGCGATATGCGTTCCTCGTTTTACTGTACCGAGGTTGCGCGCATCGTACAGGCACCCATTTTTCATGTGAACGGTGACGACCCCGAGGCCTGTGTTTTTATTGCCGAGATTGCGGTCAAGTATCGTGAAACCTTCCACAAGGATGTCGTCATCGACATGGTTTGCTATCGTCGTTACGGTCATAACGAGGCCGATGAGCCAGCGGTTACCCAGCCCTTGATGTACCAGGCAATTCGAAAACATCCGCGGCTGGCCGAGTTGCACGCGGAACGCCTTATCAAGGAAGGTTTTACGACGCGCGAAAAAGTCGACCAGATGATTGCCGATTACCGCCGTGCCCTGGACGAGGGTGGTGCGGTTGCGTTGAATGTCATTTCGGGCCTGGAACCAATGGCGGCGCGCGACTGGGCGGGTTTAAATGAAGGTGATGTCAATACTACTCCGAATACCGCGGTCGATGCAGACAGTATCCAGCGACTGGGTAACCGCATCCTGACACTGCCGGCGGGTTTCAAACTCCATCCACGGGTAGCCAAAATCATGGAGAACCGGCAGAAGATGATCGATGGCGAAATTCACGGCGACTGGGGATTTGCAGAAAATCTGGCCTACGCGACGCTGCTTAATGATGGTTATCGTGTGAGGCTTTCAGGACAGGACAGTGAGCGGGGTACTTTTTTCCATCGTCACGCTGCGCTACATGATCAGAATACCGGCGAAATCTACAAGCCCTTGAAGCATATTGCCGGGGATCAGCCGCGTTTCGAAGTCATTAATTCGTTTTTATCCGAAGAGGCGGTACTGGGTTTCGAGTATGGCTATGCGTCGACGGATCCTCACTCGCTGGTGATATGGGAAGCCCAGTTTGGTGACTTCGCCAATGGTGCACAGGTCGTTATCGACCAGTTCATCAGCTCGGGTGAAATGAAGTGGGGTCGACTCAACGGGTTGGTGATGCTGCTGCCCCATGGTTACGAGGGCCAGGGCCCGGAACATTCATCGGCACGTATTGAACGTTACCTCGAACTGTGCGCGCAGCACAACATGCGCGTGGTGCAACCCACGCTACCTGCGCAAATCTTCCACCTGCTGCGCAGCCAGATGGTCTGTGGTTTTCGCAAGCCGTTAATCGTCATGAGCCCGAAAAGCTTGTTGCGTCACGAGCGTGCAGTATCGCCGCTGAGTGCCTACAGTGATGGCGAGTTCATGAAGATTATTCCCGAGATCGACGAGATTGATGATGCCAAGATCAAGCGCCTGATCCTGTGTAGTGGCAAGATTTACTACAAGCTGTACGAAACGCGCGAGCAGCAATATGACCACGGCACCGCGATCGTAAGAATCGAACAACTATATCCGTTTCCGAAGATGGATCTCAAGGCAATCCACGAGCGCTACCCGGCACTGGAAAATGTAGTCTGGTGTCAGGATGAACCGCGCAACCAGGGGATGTTCCGTGAGTTCAAGAGTAGACTGAACGAGATTTTTACCCCTATACAGGTACAATACGCGGGCCGCATCTCGGCTGCCTCACCCGCGGTAGGTTACATGGCCCTGCACCAGAGCCAGGAAACCAGGCTGGTTAAAGAGGCCTTTGAAGCCGATTACTCGGATAAACTCGATTAACAAAACAAGCAAGAAATAACACTGGAGCGAGCAATGCAGGTAGAAATCAAGGTACCGGCACTACCGGAATCGGTAGCCGAGGGAACCCTCGGTGACTGGCACAAGCAGGTTGGAGACAGTGTCGCCGTAGATGAGAATATCGTTGATCTTGAAACCGACAAGGTGGTGCTCGAAATTGTTGCTAGTAAGGCCGGGGTGATTGAATCGGTTGCCTTTGAATCGGGTGCCACGGTAAAAAATGGTGATGTACTTGGCGTTATCAATACCGACGGCGCCGCGGCCGCGCCGGCCAGCGCAGCACCGGTAGCGGAGAGTGCCGGGACAGGTGAAGCGGATGTTGTCGAAGCAGATGCCGGAGATAGCAGTGCGGCAAGCCGGGCGAGTCCTGCGGTACGTAAGTTGCTCAGCGAACATAATCTGAACGCTGACGATATTCAACCGACCGGAAAAAAAGGCGCGATCCTCAAAGCCGACGTCGAGCGCTATTTGCAGCAACAGCAAAGTACCGCAAAAACCAAAGCGCCTGCTGTTAGTACGCCAACGGCACCGCCCATTCCAACCAGCGGCCGCAACGACCGTAGGGTACCCATGAGCAGGTTGCGTTCAAAGATTGCCGAACGTCTCAAGCAGGCCCAGAACACCGCGGCACTGCTGACAACGTTCAATGAAGTCAATCTCAAACCGATGATGGATGCGCGTGCTCAATATCGGGATGCGTTTGAAAAAGCACATGGCGTCAAGCTCGGTATGATGTCCTTTTTTACCGGTGCTGCGGTCGAGGCACTGAAGCGTTTTCCTGCGGTTAATGCGTCTATCGATGGTGACGATATCGTCTACCACGATTATTTTGATATCGGAATCGCAGTCAGTTCGGATCGTGGCCTGGTGGTTCCAATTCTGCGTGATGCCGATCAGATGAGTTACGCCGAGATCGAGAAATCTATCCGCGATATGGGAATGCGTGCGCGCGAAGGCAAGCTGGGTATCGAGGAATTAATCGGTGGCACTTTCAGTATCACCAATGGCGGGATATTCGGTTCAATGCTATCGACCCCAATCCTGAATCCACCGCAGTCGGCAATCCTGGGAATGCATTCGATCCAGCAGCGACCGGTGGTGGTTGATGGGGAAATCGTGGTACGACCGATGATGTATCTCGCGTTAACCTATGACCATCGCATCATCGACGGCAAGGAAGCGGTCCAGTTTCTGGTTACGATCAAGAGTGTGCTGGAAGATCCAGCCAGGCTGCTACTCGGAGTGTAGCGGGTTCGAGACTACAGGGATTTCATAAAGCTGAACTGGGTTTTTTCCGAATCTTCCGAACCGGAATCCATCAGCGCGACATTGCCCGATTCAAACTGTTGTCCTAGCGCATTCGCGTCGATTTCGCAAATCCGATTGCCATCGCGATCGATGAAGATAAACAGGCTCGAGTCTTCTGCTTTCCAGGTTACCTTAGCCAGCACTTTTTTACCTTCATGCCTCATGCTGACCCAGTCGCCGGTTGCAAGCACTTCGACCTGGTTGATTTTCTTGGGTTTTTCAGGCTTAACCGAATTAAAGGCGCTGAGCATTTCTGCCGGAACCTGAAAAATACCGGTTTGCATCATTTCGTCAAACTCGGTGGTATCGTCCATCGTGTCGAAGGACTGGGCAGACAGCGAACGCGTCCGTCGTTTGGCCTGGATGATATTCTGGGCCGTTTCCTCTGTTACTTTTTGTTGCTCGAGCTTGAGGTAGTCGCGCAATGATTGCTGTAATGACTCGGCCAGTTTCAGGCTGCGCATGGCACGGTGCAGCGAATGAGCCACGTTTGGCAACACTTTGAGTAATTTCGCCTGCTCTTCCGGACTCGACTTCGGTATCAGCGACCAGACCTGTTTCTTTACCATCGAAATGGTTTTGTTCCAGGTCTCGGAATCCATTCCCTCGCGCAACGCGATCTGCACCATCAGCGGCAGCCAGACTTTTTCGAACAGGATCAGCCGGGTGCCCTGAATCTTGAGGGGCTGAGTGAGTTCATGAAGCCGCTCTTTAACTGCAGGCAATACCTTGTTGGTTGCCTCCAGTTTGCGAGCCTTACGGATTGCTGTTTCGTTTTCCTTAACAAAGGATTGATAACCTTTGAGCATCTCGATGTAATTGTCGGCCGTGATGACCTTTCCGTTTGCCATCTCGTCAATGTATTCGCGAATGTAGCGAATTCCTGAAAACTCGGGATTGCCGTTTTTGGCAATTTCGACTTCACTACTGATAATGCCGTCGAGCAGGCGCCGTGCCGGATTGCTGGAGCGACGCAGGAAACCATCCTCCTGGATCGCGGTTACGAACACGAAAATTTGCAAGCGTGCCAGCTGCTGCTTGACCGGCGAGGGCAAATCCTCGTCTTCGAATATCAGCTTGAACATCTGGGTGAGCTGATCGATCTGTTCATCGTAGTCGTCGAGCGCATAGCGATTGAAGCGTTGTTTCAGTTCCGGAAACAGATTTTTATAATTGCTCGAGGCACTGCGCGATTTATCCTTGAATCCTTCTAGTAATACGAGCAAGCTGGTACTTTGGTTGGGTTTGAAAGATTGCGGTGGTTCAAACTCGCTCAAGCCATCGATGCTGCGCAGGTGAATGCGAGCAATCGGAAGCTTCGGCTGCATGCCGGAGTCATATAAAAACTGATCAATACGTCGGTAAGTCGGACCCAGAGCTTCGATAAACCGATCTGCAAACAAATGGTACAGGGCAATCTTGTAGTTAACTTCGAGATTGAGACTGTCGATCGCATACTGAAAAGACTCACACAGACGTTTTACCTGCAGCGGATTGTCGTAAACGCTGGCACGAGACCGCTTTATGCAGGTCTGCAGGCGTTTCAAGATCGTGCGATCAAATTCCTTGAAAGCATCAGCATAGCGAGATGTGATTGCCTGCAGTTCGTTGATCTCGGCAGTATCATTTGCTCCTGAAAGACCAATTCGTTGCCAGTCACTGGCGCTATTTTTACCTGACTTCGATGAATCGGTGGATTTGAATTCGGTAAAATACTTGTTCATCTGAAACACGAAGGCTGAGCAGATGATACGTTGCTTACGCTTGATCAGTTTGATCATGCGGGCGCCGTCCTGGTCAGAGAGGCTCCAGCTATGATAGTCCCCGCCACTATCGATCATGCGCACCAGCATAGCGGTGATCAGTTTTTTACTGATACTGCTGGTTTCTGCGAAGACATCCTGACCTGATTTCGAGGCCGAATCCTCGCGCTGTTTTGAAGCTGTCATCCGGGTTGTGTTTCAAAGCGGTTTAGAACCCATAATATAGGTCAAAATATGTGTAAAATCCTGTCTCTGTTTTCATTAAAATTCGTTTTCCAACAGTTTTGTGACATAAGGCGTAAAATCGTTCCCCTGTGGTACCCACAAAATTACCGTCGATGCAAAATCTGAAGCTATTTGTAACCGGCCATAAGGGCTTCGAAACCCTTTTGTTTCATGAACTGCGCCAAATCGTGGTGGCGCCGGGCGCGACTTTAAAAAAGCGTTACGGCGGGGTCGAAATTAACGCCGGCATTGAGGCTGTTTACCAGGTATGCCTGCATTCCCGACTTGCTAATCGCGCGTTTTGTGAGCTTGGCCAGACCCGGGTGGAAAACGAATCGCAACTTTACGAAGCCGTATACGGGCTGGATTGGAGTTCGCATCTGAATGTGCAGGACAGTATTGCGGTATCAGCGACCTTGTCGTCTTCCAGGCTTGATCATGGCCAGTTTGTTGCGCTAAAAACAAAAGATGCGATCGTCGACCGGTTTCGGGACGATTGTGGTAGCCGGCCTGTGGTCGCAAAGAAACAGCCCGATATTCAGGTGCATGTCAACGTTCACCGCAACCAGGCGACCATCAGTCTCGATTTATCGGGGGAAAGTCTGCATCGTAGAGGTTACCGCCTGCAGCACTCCGGCGCCCCGTTGAAGGAGCATCTTGCGGCTGCATTACTGGTGCAGTCAGGCTGGAGCGATCCAGAGAACCCCGTGACACAGTTGGTTGATCCCATGTGCGGCTCGGGCACCTTTGTGATAGAAGCGGCGATGATGGCTGCTCATATTGCGCCCGGTCTCGAGCGACCTTATTTTGGTTTTCTAAAGTGGTTACGACACGATGCGCAACTATGGCAGCAGTGTATCGACAGCGCACGCCAGTCGGTCGATCTTCACCGCGATGTAAGAATCTACGCCAGCGACCACGATACTGCGGCACTGGATATAGCCCGCGCCAATGCAAAACGCGCCGGCGTCGAGGACCTCATCGAGTTTTCTCACCAGCAGGTTGGTGACCTGGAGCTGCAAACCTCGCAGGGAGATACCCTGGTCATATGCAATCCACCCTATGGACATCGTTTACAAAGCGAACAGGACCTGGCCGAACTCTACGGTGATATCGGCCTGGCCGCGCAGCGCCTGGCTCCCGCAAGGCTCGCGATATTGTCGGCTAATCCCGATTTACTGCACCGACTGAAATTAAAACGAATCCGCAGAAAGGATGTCAGGAATGGCCCGCTCGATTGCCTGTTCGCAATTTTTGAAACAACCGGTGGAAAAGCCACCGTAAATATCGCGCCTGCGTCGAAAAATGTCGCGGATGAGATTGCCGTGCCCGTGCGCAATCGGCTGGCGAAGAACGCGAAACATATACAACGCTGGGCAAACAGGAATGGTGTCAGTTGCTATCGCCTGTACGATGCGGATCTACCCGAGTTTGCATTCGCACTGGATCATTACCAGAGTGAAATCTCGGCCGACGTCGAGTGGTTTCATCTGCAGGAATACCAGGCGCCGGCCTCGATCGAAGCGGATAAGGCGGAGTACCGCATTCGCGTTGCGATCGGCGTCGTCAAAGACCTGTTTTCAATTCCCGATGATCGATTGTTCTGCAAGATCCGTAGCCGCCAGCGTGGTTCAGGGCAATATCAGAAACTCGATCACCGCGGCGAGTTTTTCCAGGTTCGTGAGGGCGTGGCCTCATTGCTGATCAACCTCAGCGATTACCTTGATTCGGGACTGTTTCTTGATCACCGCCCAACACGCGATAGAATTTACCGCATCGCGCGTGATAAATCGGTGCTCAACCTGTTCTGTTACACCGCCGCTGTCGGGGTGCAGGCGGCCCTCGGCGGTGCCAGCTCGGTGATGAACATTGATTTGTCGGCGACCTATCTCAAGTGGGCCCGGGAGAATTTTTTATTGAACCGGCTTGAGGATGAAGAGCGCTACCGTTTTTTACGTGCCGATATCGTCGAATTGCTGGCAAACCCTGACCGGTTTTCGTTACCGCGTAACCATGATGTGATATTTTTGGATCCACCCTCGTTTTCAAATTCCAGCAACATGCAGCAAACCCTCGACATTCAGCGAGACCATGAAAAACTAGTCAAATTGGCGATGAAGCTGTTGGCCCGCGACGGATTGCTGCTGTTTTCGACGAACCGTCGGGGCTTCAAGCTCGCGGACGGAATCCGGCAAGACTTCGAGACGCGTGATATAAGCCACTTGACCGTGCCGGAGGACTTTAAGCGAAATCCGAAAATTCATCGCTGCTGGGAAATACGGTACCGGGCCTGACAGATCGATCATGCGAGAAGACACCAGCGACTACCGTCCGCTTTTTTTGAACGACTTGCCCTTGATGGACGTGCGGGCTCCGGTTGAATTCAGCCAGGGTGCCTTTCCGGCGGCGAGTAATATTCCGTTGCTTGATGATCAGCAGCGTGAACAAATCGGGATTCGATACAAGCATGCTGGCCAGGAGGAAGCGATCCGTCTCGGACTGGAACTGGCAACACCCGATATTCGCGCGCAACGCCTGAAGTCATGGGCCACGTTTTGCGATGCCAATCCGCAGGGTTATCTCTACTGTTTTCGAGGAGGTTTACGTTCGCGAACCACCCAGCAATGGCTGCACCAGCAGGGCATCGACTATCCGCTGGTGCGCGGCGGCTACAAGGCAATGCGTCGATTTTTAATCGATGAACTGGAACAATCTGTGAAGCAGGTGCCGCTGGTTTGTGTCAGCGGACTGACCGGGGCAGGCAAGACAAGGGTATTACGTAAAATCCGGCATCACGTTGATTTTGAAGGCCTCGCCAATCACCGTGGTTCGGCCTTTGGGCAAGATGTTTTCGACCAGCAACCCTCCGTTATCGACTG
>JAOTYD010000039.1 GCA_029862005.1 Gammaproteobacteria bacterium
GAAATGTCCGCCTTCGAGTAATCGACACGCAATTGCTTTTTGATATCCTCAGGCTCCAGCTGCAGCATTTCGGCCAGTACCGGATCGGACTTCAGTGACTTGATTGCGTTCTTGTTGACCGGAACCACACCGCTTTTACGCGCGTATTCAAGCTGAAAATCGGCATCGTTATAGGCGTTCAGGAACCAGTTTGCAGCCTTGACATTCTCGCTGCTTTTCATGATTACCAACCAGCCGTACTTGTGAACTCCCACTGCCTTGTTGCCTATTTTGGGATGCGCGGTCATGACGTTAGCCCCGGCGTTACGGGCGCGCACACACCAACCAGAATGGACCACAGCCGCATAAACATCACCTGACTGCAACTGGGTGACCACTTCACCGCCGCGCGACCAGAACTTCAGCGCGTTCATGCGCTTGATCAGATCCAGTCCGGGCGCCACATTCTGTTCATCGCCACCTGCCGCATGCGCAATGGCACCAAAGTTGGCCAGACCGCCGCCCGAGGTAATGTCGGGAATCGAAATCCGCCCCTTGAGCTTGGGGTTGGTCAGATCGTTGTAGGTGACCGGTGCGGGAAGACCGAGTTCGGCAAACTTATCACGGTTGTAGCAGATTGACTCCTGGGTATGCCAGGAAGCAATGCGCCAGTCGTTATATTCCCAGTCGTCGAGATAGGCAGTATTGGGCATGCTCGAAGTGTCGATCTTCTGGATAAATTCATTAGTCATGAAAAAATCTTTCTCCTGCGCATCCAGTACTTCCATCACGTCGAACGGCGCCTTGCCCCGCCCGGCGATCAACTTCGCCAGGTTGGATTGCGGACTACCGGTGACAAATTCGATCTTGCCGCCCATCGCTTCGAACTTGGGCACGATCTTGGTCACAATGTTTTCCTTCCACGAACCTCCCCAGGTCGCGACTTTGAGCGTGACGCCATCGAACTCGCCCGCCTGTGACACGCTCGCAAGCGATACACCGAGGGTTAACATGGCCGCACTGATCAAACTGCGGTTAATCTTGCTTCTAAATTTCATCGTTTTCTCCATCCTCTGTTGTGGGTTTATAGCCTGACGGCTAGCGGCTGCCGGATCGCAATAGCGTATCGAGACCAACCAGTTTTTGCATGAATAGCAAAGCCATCAGGCAAAAGAATATGACCAGGGACGCCGACGCCAGTATGCTGGGGTCGAAATCATTCTCCAGTCCGTAAAACAGTTCAATCGGGTAAGTGACAAACCCGGGAGCGGTTAAGAATATGGAAATCGGCACGTCGCCAAAGGACACCATGAACGAGTACAGCGCCCCGGCATAAACCCCGGGCTTGATCACCGGCAGCGTAACACGTCGAAACGTGCTCCAGCGACTGGCACCGAGGCTGAAGGCGGCTTCTTCGAGACGCATATCGAAGCGCTGCAAAATTGCGGTGACGGTGCCGACGACATAGGGGGTTGCAACGAATACATGGCCGATATACAAACCCCAGAAAGTGCCCTGCAGATACATCCCGGTGGCATCGCCCACCAGGTAAAAGAGTTGCAGGAACGCGATCCCGGTGACGATTGCCGGAATCTGCAACGGCGCCCGGAATATCGTTGAAATAAACGTCTTGCCGGGTATCACCCCCCGCACTATACCGAGCGCGGCAGGGATACCCAGCACGCAGGCGCCAAGCGCGGTAGCGCCGGCGAGCAAAAAACTCAGGCCCAGGGCTTCGAGCTGCCCACTGGGAATTTTCCAGTACCACTGGAATGATGGATCGTCAGGCGGAAATTTGATCGCGGTGTAATACTCGCCGCCATGAAACGAAGCGCCGATGACCACGATCATCGGTGACAGCAGAAAGATATAAGACAGGCTGCAATAGACATAATGGAAAATTTTGCCCCAGGGCAGGCCCATTTTGGGCGGCGGCCCGGTACGCCGGCGCGCCACAATCGCCGCCTCACTCGAACGAGTCGGCGCAGGGCTCTCAAGATCCGGCGTTGTCGTACTCATGCAATCACCAGCCTGGCCGCGCGTAGTCGACGAATCAAAATAATCGACAGCAGGTTAATCAACAACACCGTCACCAGTAATACCGCTGACAGGGTGCCGGCCATGGAATACTTGACTTCCATCATGACCGTGCGTTGAATCAGAACCGGTAACGTGAATACCCGTCCACCGCCAAGCAGGGCAGCCGACGTGAATGCCCCCATGCTCATGTTAAATATCATCAACGCGCCGACGGTCAGTCCCGGCAAACTGAGCGGCAACAGCACGCGATAATGCATGCGCCAGCGGCTGGCGCCATGAATCTGCGCCGCGTCTTCGTAGGAACGCGGAATGGTCTGGATCACGCTATACAACAGCAGCACACCGAATCCCAACGTAAAATGCATCAAGCCGACCACGACGCCGGTCTGGTTGCCGATAATCGTGTAGGGTGTTTCGACAATCCCCACCCCCATTAAAAACTTGTTGATCAGGCCGTCCGCCGAAAAGATGATTATCAGGCCGAATACCTTGATGACGATCGTGACAAAGGTTGCCACCACGATGCCGGCCAACAGCAACATCGACCAGCGCGAACGCATACGGGCAATCAAATAAGCCACGGGAAAACCCAGCAGCATCGTGAACAGCGTCGCCAGCGCCGAGGTTTTTACGGTAATCCACAGCGTATTGAGATAAAACGAATCGGTGAAAAATCGAATGTAGTTGGTCAACTGGAGTACATCGCCGGTGCGCCCGAGCCCGAGATCCTTGTAAAAACTACCCTCCAGGAACACATACTGCGACGCCACGATCAGAATTCCGACGATAATCAGACTTGGCAGCAGTACTAATTCCCAGCGCGTATTCATTTTTAATCGTTTCCTGTTAAACGATTTAATGCCCTGGTGACACACCTGGCCATCATCCGGACCCCTGGTTAAAGCGCGGATCGTGTTTTATTTTTTTCAGCTCGCCGACAATATAATCGGCGCGCTCGCTACCCGAATACCGATCGCCGGCAAATACCACCGACATGACTGCATCGGTGACTTCTTCGAGTAACTTTTCATCATCCTCTGAATGAGGGGGAATCGGCAACACCGTGTCCTGGGTATGGGTTAGCCACTCGTCACCCACCCGCTCGGATTGCGGCAACGGCTTGCCTTCCTGAACCATGCGGATCCCGCGCCGCAGTTTATGGCGTAAATAGGCAACGCCCTTGTCGGTCGAACCCAGATTTTCGGCCGCGTGCGAATTGATCGGGCCCTGCGAGACCTGTGCCTCGTAATCGTTCGGATGGCGCTGTCGATACTCGTAGGGTTCGACCCCGGTCTGCCCCGGAAAATCGACCATGTTTTTGCCGCATTCTTCGCGCTTGCCGTGACCCTCGGGATCGATGCCATCGCCAAAACTGCGCCACGAGATAATCATGCAATGGTCGTCGTCGTGAGGAATGGTCCACTTGGTGATACTGGCGCGTTTGAAGTACTTTTCTTCGCGGCCGGTTTCCCACCATGCGCCCACCTGGCTGAAAGAAGGCGATATTGTTTCCTGCGAGCGCACCCAGATCATGTCGTCGACCCGGTAGGTTAAAGTGGCATAAACCTTATGCTCTTTTTCGTAGAATTTGGTGACTGGTGCGATACCCCAGGTATCGCCGAAATGAATATCGGTAACCCGCGCATGCAAAAAAACAGTGTGCCATGGATCCATCGTGTTTTCGCAGATTTGCAGCCAGTTACAGGGATAGTCGATCGAATACGGCACCATTTCGACATCGGGCAACTGCGTCGTGTCATAGCGCGGGAAGTCCGGCTTTTCCTCCGGCGGGCCCAGGTAGGCAAAAATCAGGCCCTGGTACTCGACCACCGGGTAAGCACCGTGGCAAAGCTTCGATTTACCTTCCATCGACTGGGCAGGCATTTCCAGGATGGTGCCATCCGCGTCGTACAACCAGCCGTGGTAACAGCAGCGCAACCCGCGTTCCTCGATGACGCCGAATTCGAGCGAGGCATTACGATGGCTGCAGTGCAGATGCAACAGGCCGTACTGCCCCGACTTGTCCCTGTAGGCCACCAGGTCTTCGCCGAGAATACGAATTCGCCTGGGAATATCGGTCAGTTCCTGGGTCATAACCACGGGAATCCAGAAACGGCGGAAGTATTCGCCACAGGGCGTACCGGGGCCCACGTGCGTGAGTTCGCTATCCTCCGGCGGCCGCTTCGCCCTGTCGTATCCCCTGAATGGACCCTGCTTTAACGATCGCCGTTGTTTGGCTACTTCAGCGTATTCCTTGAAAGCCGTGTCATTGGCCATTAACGCCCCCCCGAACCGTTAAAATTCAAACCACCAAGCATAATGCCGCCAGCCATCCTTGCCTACTAGGCAATCCCTGCAGTCCTGTACAGACTTTCACCCATCCGCGTGGGTGATTTCCCTCATTACGCACAACCGTTGTGCTCTGCATAATGAATCCTGTGCGCATTATTCCCGCAAAACGTCGTTGTCATCGATGAGCCCGTCTGAATCCGACCGTATCGTCAACGGCATCTGTCCGCATGATTGCCCGGATGCCTGCGGCATGCAGACCCGGGTGCGCGACGGTCGTGCCGTCGAGGTCGAGGCCGATGCCGGGCACCCGGTAACCGCCGGCTGGTTGTGCGCCAAGGTCGCGCCTTATCTCGAACGCGTTTACCATCCGCGACGCCTGCGCGTGCCGCTCAGGCGAGTCGGCGCACGCGGCTCGAACCAATGGCAGGAAATCAGCTGGCCAGCAGCAATCGACGAAATCAGCCAACGCTGGCGGGGAATTATTGACGAATACGGTGCCGAGGCGATTCTCCCCTATAGCTACAGCGGCACCCTGGGGCTGGTACAGATGACCGTCGCCAGTGCGCGTTTCTGGAATCGACTCGGCGCCAGCCAGTTAGAGCGTTCGATCTGCATGGCGGCTACCCGCCACGCGGTGCGTGCTACCCTCGGTGCGCGCATGAGCCCACCCTATCACCACGTGCTCGACTCGAAGTTACTCGTGTTCTGGGGTCATAATCCAGTCAGCACCGCGCCGCACCTGATGCCCTTCGTACACAGGGCTCAAAAACAGGGCTGCAAACTGGTCGTCATCGACCCGCTGCGTTCGCGTTCGGTGCGCCATTGCGATTTGCACCTGCAACCCCTGCCCGGCACCGACCTGGCGCTCGCGCTGGGCGTGGCCCGGGAACTCATCGTCAATGGGGATCACGACCCGCACTGGCTGCAGCAACACGCCCACGGCTGGGAACAGTTTCACCAGCATGTCATGTCTTACGACCTCGAACGCGTCGCACAAATAACTGCTGTTCCAGCAGCGCAAATCGAACAGTTTGCGCGATTTTATGGTCAACTCAAGCCGTCGATGATCCGCCTCGGAGATGCGGTCAATCGTAACCGACAGGGTGGCCAGACGGTACGCGCAATCGCCTGCCTGCCCGCCCTCACCGGGCAATACGGGGTTCGTGGTGGGGGCTTGAGTTGTTCCACCGGCGACTACTTTCAATGGGATGACGAGGCGATCAACCGCTGGCAGAACTGCCCACCAGCCGGGCGCCTGGTCAATATGAACCGCCTCGGCGCGGCGCTTCGCGGCGAAGTAACCGATCCACCGATTCAGTCCCTGTTCGTATTCTGCGCCAACCCGATGGTCTCGGCACCCAACACGGGGGTTGTCAAGAAGGGGCTCGAACGAGAAGATTTGTTCACCGTGGTGCACGATTTATTCCTCACCGACACCGCGCGCTACGCCGATATCGTGCTGCCCGCGACCTCGCAGCTAGAACATACCGATCTGCATCGCGGTTACGGTCATACCCTGCTCGGTTACAACCACCCGGCGATTGCGCCGCTCGGGGAATCGAAAAGCAACTGGGAAGTCATGCAGCTATTGTCGAAAGCAATGGGTTTCAAAGATTCCTGGCTGTTTGAGTCGGCGGACGAAGTGATCGATGGGGTATTACAGGCCACCCGGGCAACAACCGACAGGCTCGCCGATACCTCGCTTGAAACCCTGCAGCAAAACGCGCAGGTCGCCTTTGCCAGCGCGGACGAGGTGCCGTTTGCAGGTGGACGCTTTGCAACACCGAGCGCTAAAATCGAACTCTACTGCGAAGCCTACGCCGAGATCGGGCTATCGCCGTTGCCCGAATGGCAGGCAGTCGATGACGACCTCGACGCCGAGCAGGAAACATCATTGCAACTGGTTTCACCGGCGGCGCATCATTTCGTCAATTCGAGCATGGCCAATGTTGCCAGCCTGCAACGGCGAGAAAAAACGCCGCGAGTACTGATTAATCCCGTCGATGCGGCGCCCCGGAAGATCGTGGATACCCAGCAGGTGCGGCTGCGCAACCGCCGTGGCTACTGCATTCGAAGCGCCTGTGTCAGCGACCTCGTGCGACCCGGTGTTGCCATTGCCGTGAACGGTTTCTGGGCGCCGGGCGATGAACCGGTTACCGTTAACTGGACAACATCGGATGAACTCGCCGACGTTGCCGGGCAAAGTACCTTCCAATCCAACCGGGTCTGGGTGGAACCCGCGGACCAGGCATAACTGGAGACCTGACATGAACGACGATTCAAAGCCGGTAACGTTGATTACCGGCGCCAGCAAGGGAATCGGGCGCGCCTGCGCCGACCTGTTGGCCGCACGTAATCACCACGTGGTTGGCCTGGCACGCCATCAACCCGAGGACTTCCCGGGCGACTTTCACTGTGTCGACCTCGGTGACCGCCAGGCGCTCGACGCGATGCTGGAAAACCTGTGCCAGCAATATGCCTTCGGCGGCCTGGTCAACAACGCCGGTATCGTTGGCCCCGAATTGATCGAAAATATCGATCTCGATATCGTCGATGCGGTGTTTCAGGTCAACCTGGGAGCCGCGATGCAATGCGTCAAGTTTTGCCTGCCCGCGATGAAACAGCAACATCGCGGACGTATCGTCAATATATCCAGCGAGCTTGCACTGGGCCTGCCGACCCGCACGGCTTACGGCGGCTCGAAGGCGGCATTGATCAGCATGACGCGTACCTGGGCGCTCGAGCTGGCGCGCGATGCCATTACCGTCAACGCGGTGGCGCCGGGGCCTGTCGATACCGAGTTTTTCCGCTCCAACAATCCCGAGGGCAGTTCCGAACGCGAGCGCAAACTACAACGGATACCGTTGGGCCGTTTCGCGACTGCCGAAGATATCGCCCGATCGGTTGCCTTTTTCATGGGCGATGACGCCGAGTACGTGACCGGACAAACCTTGTTCGTCGACGGTGGTTCTAGCCTCGCAAGTTCTGCTTTGTTCTAGCCATCGCATAATTTATTAATCCGGCTAAGCCCCGGCATTACCTTTAACGGTCTTGCTGCCGCGTCGGGTACTGACGATTGTCAGGCCGGTAAAAATCAGCGCGACCGCGAGCCAGAAATGCTGAGGATGGGTCTCGCCGAACACTATCCAGCCCCAGCCGATACCGGTAATTCCGATGATGTAAGTGCTGAAACTGTAAAACACGGCACCGGCAAGTTCGACAATTTTGAAAAACAGCGAATACGCCACCGCGGCGATGACGCCATGGCTTAGGATCAGCGCCTCGACCAGTCCGGGGCTGCTCCACAACAGGAAAAAATCGCCATTCAATACGGTGACCGGCAGCAAAAACAAAAAAGCGACCAGGTGCGCGCCCCCGGCCAGTAAAAATACGTGGTAACCGGTTATCGGATTACGCGATACAAATACGCCCATACAGGCATAACCCAGCGGACACAGCATGCCGATGATCACCCACCAGTCAATCGTAATTTTGCCGACAATCTGCGGCATGGCAATGATCAACGCACCACCCAGACCCAGCCCGATGCCGACGACGCGCAGCGAATTGATCTGCTCCATGCGCAGCATCACTACCAGCGAGTAGGTTACGATTGGCACCAGCGTCAGCAGTACCGCCATGGTACCGGCGGGAACGGTTTGTACGACGTAAAAAAAGATGACGTTGGGAATCGCGACACCGATCAGGGCACAGATAGTATAATAACGGCGATACCGAAGCAGCGGCGGCAGCTGCCCGCTTCTGGCATAACCCATGGCGATCAGCAAGGTAGCCGCGATCAACGACTGCCACATCGAATAAGCGAGCGGCGGGATATCGTTGATAGCAACATATTTCGAAATACTGGTGGCACCGCCACGCAGCGTGCCCAGCGTCAGCAGTAAAATCAGTGCCAGTGGAAAATATTGCCTCAGTGGATTGCTCCGCTTAGTGGTTTGGGCTGGCAGCTGGCTAACCGGTTACTGCCTGGGCCTGAGCAGCCGATGGCATACCCTGAAATGCTAATGATTCAGCACCGAAAAATCGCGTACCAGTTCTGCAAATGAGCCGACATCGAGTTTACGCATGATATTCGCCCGGTGTCGTTCGACAGTTTTCGGGCTGACGTTAAGCGCACGCGCAACTTCCTTGTTGGAATTTCCGGCCACGAGTAACCGCAACACATCTCGCTCGCGTTCTGTAAGTGAATGGTAGGCTTTTGTTATCGACTCGGTGCGTACCCGCTCGGCGCGATTGCTGCTGTCAAGCTCGAGTGCGTGATTGATCTTCTGTATCAGCAAATTATCGTTGCAGGGCTTTTCGATAAAATCGATCGCGCCAAGTTTAAGCGCGCGCACCGCTGCCGGCACGTCGCCGTGGCCGGTGACGACAATAACCGGTTCGTTGATAGGCTTTTCGGCGATCAACTCCAGCGCTTCCAGACCGCTGATGCCGGGCATGCGCAAATCGAGTATCAGGCAGCCGGGCCCCTGGTCTTTATATTCTTCGAAAAACTGCGACGCCGATGCGTAGCAGCAGGCCTGCAATCCGATCGACTCAACCAGGTACCTTACCGACTGGCAAACGTCTTGCTCGTCGTCAACGATGTGGACCGTTGCTGTTCCGCTTTCAGTCATGGTCACAATTCGCGAGCGGCAGGCGAAAACACAGGCAGGCGCCTGGCGCGTCATCCGCTTCATACCAGAGTCGGCTGCCGTGCGCTTCGATGATGGTTCGGCAGATCGACAACCCCATCCCCAGCCCCTCGGACTTTGTCGTCACATAAGGCTCGAACAGTGTCTGGATGACACTGCCATCGATCCCCGGGCCATTGTCACGCACTTTTACGGTCAGGAATTCGCCATCCGAGTTTTCACATTCGATACCAATACGGCATTCCTCCGAGTCCGACTGCTGCAACGATTCGATACTGTTGCTGATCAAATTGAACAATACCTGCTTGATTTCAATTTTATTGACCTCGACCTCGGTTTCCTCTGGCCCGAGACTCTTGTCCAGGTATATACCATTGCGTTCGAGCCTGTCGCGCAGCATTTCGTGCACGTCTTCAATCATGCTGTCGAAACTTTCTACCCTGACTTCCGGCTTGCCAAGCCGCACAAAATCGGTCACATGGTTGATAATATCCTTCGCGCGTTGCCCTGCCTTGTTGATATTAGTCAGCGCCTCGCGGGCGCTATCGATGTTGACCGGCGACTCGTCGAGCCTGCGCAATAAACCGTTGGCGTAGTTAACCACCACCGCCAGCGGCTGGCTCAGTTCGTGTGCCAGCGCGGAAGCCATTTCGCCCATGGACGCGCGGCGCAACACCTGCGCAAGTTCGGCTTCCTGGCGCCGGTGCCGCTTCTCGGCCTGTTTACGCTCGGTTATATCGGTACGAATACCGACCACGCCCTTGCCGCGTGTTGGACGATCGGTCGACAGGATCCAGCGTCCGTCCGACAATTCCACCTCGACCGAACCACTCTCGCTGGGAAACTTTTTCAGCCGCTCGGCAACCCACTGCTCCGGGTCATGCTGGGCCCCCTTGACTTCACCGGAAATCGCGCTTTGACGCAGCAATTCTTCGAAAGACACACCTTTAACGAAATGCGAGGCGGTTTTTGGAAACAGTTCTTTCAGTTTCTCGTTGAATTCAACCAGTTCCCCGTTCTCATCGAACAGCATGAAACCCTCGGACATGGATTCCAGCGCGGCGGCCAGCATCTGCCGGTTGCGCTCGAGCAGCTGCTCGGCGATTTTGGTTGCTGTAATATCCTGGGTTGCGACCATGATTTGTACGACGCGCTGCTGCGCTTCGCTCCAGATGGGCCGACCGTAGGCCCTTAGCCAGCGCGTATCACCGTTATCATCGATGACGCGAAACTCATCTATCGAGCTCTGGTTTTGCAGTAACCTCTCAATTCGGCTATCCAGCACCTGTGCGTCATCGGGATGTATTATCGGGCGCCACAGCCGGTGATGGCCATCGGCCGTATAGGTCGGTGAAAACTCCTCGCTGAGACGCCCGGTTTGCCAGACGGTCTTCATCGAGCCATCGGCATCGATCTGATAGACATAAATCAAATCTGACATCAGCTCGGAAACGATGCGGTAACGTTCCTCGCTGTTGCGGCGCGCGGTATTTTCGTTTTGCAGCTCTCGATTGCGCTGCTCGAGCTCGAGCGTAGCCGCGCGCACCTTGCGATCCAGTAATTCGTTAGCCTGTTTGAGCGCCACCTCTGCCTGGTGGCGCTGCGATACATCACGCACCAGGAAAAAATAGCCATTGACGCCGGCTTCGCCGCGATCGGGGATATAGTTCAAATGAACCATCCGCGTGACACCGTCGGGATAACTGATTTCACGTTCTTCATTGATTTCATCGCCGGACAGCACCCGTTGCAACAGGGTTTCCACCGTTTGATAATGCTCGTCGGAAAACAGTGTCTTCAACTGCATTCCCACGAGTTCGGATCTGGAACGCTGATACCAGGTTTCAATCAACTTGTTCGCGTAAACAATTTTCAGTTCCAGATCAACATAGCCGACCAGTCCCGGCAGCGAATCCATGATCTGTACCAGTTGATCCCTGGTTCGTCTTAACTGACGCAATTCCTCCTGCTCAGGACCGAATTGGTACTGAAACTTGTCATCGAGCGAGCTGGCTTCAACAGTCATTTTTAATAGCGGCGAAATTGCGAATGCGTTTTAATACTGTTATCTGAAATGAACAATTTACATCAATGACGGAAGAACACCAAACATCGTTATCCCCCGCAGAGGGAGATGTCGAGCCACAGTCTCACCGCTTGCCAGCCATCCCGGGTTCAGGTACCGCACAACCACTGCCAGACCCGTTGCAATTCACTGTCTTGCTTGGCCAACTGGCCGCGGTCGACGCGGAGTCATGAATAGCCCGGATGCTTTCATGTCGCTCACCGTCTTGAGCGAAAAACTGCGCCACGCGGAACTCAGCAGTCAGCGTGTCACGCAGGCGCTATTGCAACGTATCGACGCACACAACCCGGGGATCAATTGTTATTTGAAGGTGTTTGAGTCAACTGCGCTCGAGCGTGCACTGCTGCTAGACCAGGAACTGCAGGACAATAAATGGCGTGGCCCGCTGCACGGCGTGCCGATCGCGGTAAAAGATATTTTCGACTTCCCAGGCCACATTGCCAGTGGTGGCAGTAAGCTACCCCGGGATGGAAGCGATGCGCAGGCTACCCTGATAGAAAAGCTTGAAACCGCCGGTGCCGTTATTGTAGGGGTGCTGAATCTCGATGAGCTGGCAGCCGGCGGCAGCGGCGACAATGCGTTTTACGGCCGCTGTAAAAATCCGTGGAATCTTGCCCACAACACGGGGGGTTCTTCCGGAGGTAGCGCGGCAGCCGTAGCCGCGGGGCTCGCCTATGCCGCCATCGGTTCCGACGCGGGGGGTTCGATACGGATTCCAGCCGCATTTTGTGGCACGGTAGGTTTGAAGCCCAGCTATGGGCGCGTAAGCCGTTTTGGTGCGCTGGCGCGTACCTGGTCAATGGACTGTATCGGTCCGATAACTCGCAGCTCGCGGGACGCGGCCATCGTTTTTAACGCGATCCTGGGTCGCGATCCGCTCGACGCGACTTCGGTAAGCAGCGCAACGGTGTCGTGCGACAGGCCGTCGAACACGGATGCCCGATTACCAAAAATTGGCATCCTGGACGTCCGTACCGAATTCCCCACCATGCAAGCCGATCCGAAATTCGATAATGCAATGGCGCTACTTGAACAGGCAGGTTACCCGATGCAGCCAGTACAGATTCCCGATCTGACCCGCTACACCGAATTGCAACAGGTTGTTGTCAAGAGCGAAGGCGCCGCCATGCATGGTCGCGCACTACGTGAAAATGATCCGCGTATGTCGCACGCGGTGCGCAGCGTCATCGAAGGGGGCCTTAAAATTCCAGCGGTTCGTTATATCGAGGCCCTGTCGACAAGGTCCGCGCTGCTGCAATCCTTCACCACCAATGTATTGGCCGAAGTCGACCTTCTGGCGATGCCGGTTTCGGTGCCGACCGCACCACTGTTCCAATCCCAGACCGACCTGCAGGCCGCGGCGATCGATGAAGAATTTTCGCGCATGGCGACGATGACGAGATTTGCCAATTATCTCGGGATACCCGCGATATCGGTGCCTGCCGGCATTGATGCCGAGGGCCTGCCAACCGCGATACAACTGGTCGGGCGCCCTTTCGAAGAATCTCTATTGTTACAGGCCGCTGACCATTACGAATCCCTGCGTGGCACCATACGCTATCCCGGTGAATCCAGCCCGGGTTAAATTCGATCCGGCTTTCGATTAACGCTTAACCGGCTGAATTGACCGCGTTGCGGTGTACATTTTTCTCAAGCATCAGGCAGGCCGTCTGCGCCGCGTTATAGCGACATTCTGCCATCGAGTGATTCGAGTAGAACGCATTATGCGGAGTTATCAGTAAACGTCCCTGTAACCATTCGGCATGCTCACGCCACGCAATAATCAACGGATGTTCGGCTGGCGGTTCCGAGGGTAAAACATCCAGCCCCGCTGCTGCGATTTGCCCCGAGCGCAGAGCCGACTCGATGACATCGAGATTATCAATCAACCCGCCACGCGCGGTGTTAATGAATATGAGCCCGGGTCTGGCGAGCGCAAACATCGCCTCATTCATCATGCCGCGGGTCTCGTCGGTCAACGGGCAGTGCAGCGACAATATGTCAACTCGCTCGACGAGTTCCGCCAACGAGTCGGCGCGCTCAACCTGGAGTGCACGGAACATGCCGTTGCTGAGATAAGGATCGTAGGCAAGGATCCTGTACCCGAACGGTTTCAGGCGCAGGCCCAGACTGGTGCCGATACGCCCGAGTCCGACAATTCCGACGCAGGCGTTTTTCGAATGCAGGGTTGGCGCGAGATGATTCTCCTGCCAGCTATCGGTGTAACCGCGCGCTTTTGTATCGTGTTCCGGGATACGGCGTTGCAGGCTCAATAGCATCGCCATTGCCGTGTCGGCGACATCTTCCGGGCCGTATTCCGGATTGTTGGAAAACACGATGCCGCGTCGCTCCAGTGTAGCGATGTCTATCTTGTCGTAGCCGACGCCGTAGCGTACCAGGATCTTGCATCTGTCGAGGTGTCGAATCGTGGTCTCGGTGATCGACGGTGTCCATACCAGCATGGCGTCGAGTCGTTTTAGTTGCGAAGGGTCGAAAGCCAATTCGTCACGCGTATCAAAATGGATAATTTCCGCGTGTTTTGAAAACGCCGCCAGTTCCGGATCAAACGGTGGTTTGATTAAATGGGTAACTCCGATAGTCCAGCGTGTTTGCGCCATGAATCAGTTCCGTAGGAGAGGCAGTGGCGAACTGCTCCGGCAAATTAATAATTAATCCAGTTACTTCGGTCCCGCCTGGTGGCCACCCGAAAAAAGATTCTGCTTGTTCCGGCCAAATCTATCAACTAGGTTTAGTGCCAGATGTCAAAGATCAACACAGAAGTGCTGGTTATCGGCGCCGGCTTATCCGGTGCGGTCGCCGCTTTACAACTGGCAAAGGCCGGCATCGAAGTGACTTGCCTGGAACAGGGTCAGTGGAACGACCCGGAAGACTATCCCGGCAACAAGGCTGATTTTGAACTTCAGGCCATGGGCGTATGGCATGCCAATCCCAATACCCGCAAAGCCATTGCCGACTATGCGATTCTGGACGATAGCAGCGACATCAAGCCGATGCTCTACAATGGCGTCGGCGGCAGCACCATTTTGTACAGCGCACACTGGATGCGCTTCCTGCCAGGAGACTTTCAGGTACGCTCGCTCGATGGGGTTGGCGAAAACTGGCCGATCAGCTACCAGGACCTCGCGCCATATTACGATCTCAATGATTTCGACTTCGGCGTTTCGGGTATCGCCGGTGATCCGGCCTATCCCGATCGTCCCGAGTATCCCCTGCCGCCTCTGCCGATACAACCCTGGGGAGAACGTGTCGCGGCGGCACATCACCGGCTCGGCTGGCACTGGTGGCCAGGGTCAAACGCGATTGCTTCCCAGCCTTACCGAGGCCGCCGTCCCTGCGTACAGCGATCGACATGCCGCGCGGGATGTAACGAGGGGGCCAAGGGGAGCGTCGATCGCACCCACTGGCCGGATGCGCTTGCCCACGGTGTGCAACTGATCACAGGTGCCTGCGTATCCCGAATTTTACTGAATAACAAAGGCCTTGCCTGCGGCGCCCTGTACACCGACCAGGGTGGCGAGACAAAAACGGTCAACGCCCAACTGGTTCTGCTCGCCAGCCACGCAATCGGCAGTGCCCGGCTGCTGCTGAAATCGGCAACGCCTGCCTGTCCCGACGGCCTGGCAAACAGTTCCGGTCAGGTCGGGCGCAATCTGATGATGCATCCACTGTGTCGAATCATCGGCTTTTTTGACGAGCCGATGATGAGCTGGCAGGGACACTGGGGACAGAGTATCTATTCACTGGAGTTCGCAGAAACCCGCTCCGAGCACGATTTCGTACGCGGTGCGAAGTGGAATCTTTCACCTTCCGGGGGTCCCCTGGCCGCCGCGCTCTACCCGCTCGACGAATCCCGTTGCTGGGGCAAGGACTTACACCGCCGCATCGATAAGTGGCTGGGACGTTCGGCAGTCTGGGGCATTACCGCGGAAGATCTGCCGGATTCCGAAAACCGGTTGACGCTGGATCAGGATTCTCGTGATGCCGACGGCGATCCCAATATACGCCTGCATTACCGGGTTTCTGACAATAGCAAACGCATGCTCGATTTCATGGCGGATCGCGCCGTTGAATCTTTCGCCGCTGCCGGCGCTTACGAAACCAGCGCGCGTAAACTTGTCACGGATAACGGCTGGCATGCCCTGGGTACCTGCCGAATGGGCAGCAACCCGAAAACCTCGGTGGTCGACAAGTGGCTGCGCAGCCACGACATCGAAAACCTTTACATCATCGACGGTAGCGTTTTTGTGACTTCGTCTTCGGTAAATCCCGCGGCAACCATCGCCGCGCTGGCACGACGCACGGCTGATCATCTCATCGAGACGAGATTTAAGGCCAGGGTTGCTGCGACATGACTGGTTCGATAACTGGCCCGCAAAGAAAGCTGATCGCCGAAATTGCCGCCGTCGTCCTGCCGGGCGGTGACGGCCAGCCGGCGGCGAGCGAAATTAGCCTTGAGCGTGGGCCGATCGATCGCGTTTTTAAATCGCGGCCTGATCTCGAGGCCCCGTTTATCCGCATTATGAATGCATACCGCAACGGACCCGAGGCATTCTTAGGTGCCCTTGCAGAATCCGACTACAACCTGATAATGACTGTAATTTGCGCGGCTTATCTGATGGACGAAGGCGTCAAAAAAGCGCTTTATTATCCCGGACAACAAGCGCTAACGCCCAACCGCGGCGGGTTCGGCGGCGAAGACCTGGTAATCGAAATGATGCAGCGGCCGAAAAAATATCGCGACACGCATCGATAACCAGTACCGCCTGTCGGACTTAGGGAGTCGCATCCTCGTTGACCGCCACCAGCTCGAATGACTCGAGCACCACGGGTAAATCTTCGGACCAGGGTTTGCCCCAGTCACCAAGCTGCAATTTGAAGTATTCTTCGTGACATTGCTTCCAGTACTCGAGACTGCCATCGCCCTCCCCCTCGCGCGCCGCAAATGCTGCATCCACGTCCTTGAATGGTCTTAGCTCGACATTGACAATTTCAAGCACACAGGCGGGTTTGAAGTTTTCCCAGAGAATTATCCAGTAATCTCCCGCTTCCCGCCGCGGAACCTCGTTCAGCTCGAAATCCATCGCCAGGTGCGCCGTTGCGCGCTTAACCCGGTCAATCGCCAACTGGGTTACGTGGTCGCCATACTCCGCGTATTTCGGGTCGCCAAAAGTCCGCGTATGATAGCTGTCTGCTGAAATACCGTGCTGTTCGCAAACACGCGCCCAGAAGGCTTCTACTTCGGGTGTCTTTTCACCAATCATAAATTATTTTCCTCACGCTAATCGCAGATGCCGGGCATTCAATTACTAATACGCCGGCACGGTTCCAATACATAAGCATTTGTATGGTCGACGATAATAATAATTATTTCAACATTATGGATATCAGCAGTAAACAGAGCTTGACAGGTTGCGGACCGGGAAAACCGGACTATGACCAGATGTGCCTGTCGATTGGTAGGATCACAGCCTGTACAGATAATGTACTGTAGTAAACTTATTACAGGGAAAAGCCTGACCGTGGCAGTTTCGCATTTGGGGCAGATTGATATGGACCAGGCTTACCGACAATTCGCCTGGATTGATGCCCGGCTACGCTAATCGTTGGCGATTTCAAGCGCGACCATACCGAGTGATTCCATGACTTCGAATACCATGTCTTCGGCATACTGGCATGCGTATGCAATCTGCTCGAGGGTTGCGTATCCCTGGTCCCAGTTCTCGATATCGTCGAGTATATTCTGCGTTTCCTGTTCGTCCAGGGGTGGCACATAGGTACTCAGGCAGTTCGCCAGGTAAATCAGGTGGGTGGCTTCGCGATTGGCACCATCGTGAACCACCTCGTGGTGATTACGCGCGCAATCAATCAGCAATTGCGGCAGGCCCCAGTGATCCATCAAGGCCTCACCCACGGCGGTGTGGGTAACGCCGACCTGGCTCAGTTCAGCGGTTAATACGTCGACCCGTTTTTGAATCATGTACTCTTCCACAGCCAGCATACGATGCGGTACCTTGTTAATCAGCAGTAGCTTGCCAATGTCATGCAGCAAGCCCGCGGTAAACATCGATTCAGGTTCCTTGATTGCGCTGAGTTGTATTGCCAGCTGACGTGCGATGATCGCGGTTTTTATGCTGTGCTGCCAGAATACCTGCATCGAGAAGGCCGGGTTCTCCTGCGTGCTGAAAACGCCCCGCAGTACCGAACCGATCAGGATATGCTTGAGTCTTTCGCGTCCGAGTAACGAAACCGCCTGCGAAACCGAGGCGACCTCGTTCGGCATACCGTAGTAGGCGCTATTAACCATTTTCAACACGCGCGTCGTTATCGCAGGATCATTTTGTACCGTGTCGCCGATCTGCTGTACGGTACTAGATTCGTTTTCCAGTTGTTCGGAGACACGCAGATAAATTTCCGGCAGGCTGGGCAAATCCTGGCCCTGGCCAATCAGCTGTTCGAGGGTTACGGGAGGTTGTATATCGAGTTCGGCAGTGCGCGTCATGCTAAGGAGCATAGCAGAGATAGTTTTAAAAACAGTGCCGTTCGTCAGGCAAGTTTTTGGCGCGTGAAAATCGATGCTAGAGATTAAAACTATAAAATTTTTATCAATATAATTTGTTTATTTACAAACAGTTAAAGTGTTATTTTAATGTTAATTCTATTTTAATGTTGAACCCGTTCTCCGAATCAGGAAGCACCAAATCACACTTGATGAATCATAGGGGGGGGGCATCTTACAGTGGACAAAATAAAGGGTCAGAGAAGAGCCAACAACTCGCGGGTGATCGCCCGTGTACCCATATCACCGCCAAACTCGATCGGACGGATTCGTGACTCGGTAAAACCACTTGAGACTGCGGTTTCAATCAGGCGTGATGCCTCTGCCAGCGTCGGCTCCCCGGCTTTGTCAGCCAGATACTCCAGCATCATTGCACCACTTAAAATAGCGGCCAGCGGATTGGCAGTATCCTGGCCCATGATATCGGGCGCGCTACCGTGTGCGGGTTGAAACAACGCGGTAGACTCTCCGATCTCGGCACAGGCCGCCATCCCCATGCCACCGACCAGCCCACCGGCAAGGTCCGAGAGAATGTCGCCAAACATGTTTTCGGTAACCAGCACATCGAAGTCCCAGGGCCGACGAACCAGGTCGAGTGCCTGCGCGTCGACGTAGTTATAATCGGTTTGAATATCAGGAAATTCCAACGCGATTTCATCGTAGATCTGCCTGAAAAACGCCATCGATGTAAACACGTTGGCCTTGTCGACGCAGGTTAACATACCATTTGAGCCTCCCTGCTTACGTTTACGCGCCAGTTCGAAGCCGAAGCGATGCAACTTCTCCGTAGTAGCGCGAGTAATTCGCAACACATCGCGCACCTCCTCGTTATTAACAATCTCACTTCGGCCATGTACCGCCGCCGAATAAAACAAACCCTCCGTGGATTCGCGCAATATGACGAGGTCTATATCCCCGGCGCGTGGATCGGCAAGAGGTTGCGGCACATTCGGATAAGCCTTGACCGGCCGCACCCCGGCATACAGTTGGTAGATATCGCGCAGGCGCAAATGGGGTGAGATCTCGGTACCGTCCCTGTGTCTGATCTCAGGCAGACCAATCGCGCCGAGAAATATCGCGTCCGCCTTCCCCGCGGCCTGCTCCCCTCCTTCCTCAATGTCATGTCCGGTTTCATGGAAGTATGCCGCACCAGCATATATTTCGCGGTAATCCAGGCAGATGGCAGCAGATTTCGCGACTGCCGCGTCGACGATCGCAAGCGCCGCATCGGTAATATCGACACCGATACCATCACCCTTGATTACAGCAATTTGAACAGCTACCCGGGACATTGCAAATCACAGCTCTAAATCCCCGCAGTATAATTCAAAAATCGTGGCGAGTTTCGGCACGGGTTACCGGGTAACCTGGCTGAAATGTTCTCGCATGGAAATCCATTCTGTCCCTTCTATACTCCTGTTTAACAACCCTTAAAGCGTTTCGTCCCATTGAATCGGGGGAACACAGGAACAGCCGATGAAATTTATTCTTATTGGAGCCGTCTTACTGATCGGCCTTGCATTTGGTGCCGCCAAGTTTTACCTGTATTACAAGGTCAGCGATGGCATGGATTCTGCTGTCCTGGCGATGGCACCCTACGCGGAGATTGAGTATGGCGGCATTAGTTCAACCATAACCGGGGAGCTCACAATCGACGATATAAAGGTGAAAATGAAGGCCTACCGTGACGGCTTTGTTATCGGACGACTGGGTATCGATACCCCGAATTTTCTAACCCTGCTGAACTTGAGCGACTTCGCTGCAGGTACTCCGTCGGCAAGCAGCGAAACACCGAAATATTTCGGATTTATCGCCGAAGATATTCAATTCCTGGCAACGGCCGATTACTACAAGGATTTTTACGAGGCAAGCATCAAGAAACTGGCACCCCCCGACATCAGGCAACGTGGGGTTCATTGCGTCGGCAAGTACGGGTATTCACCAAAGGCACTCCAGGCACTCGGATACGAGGAAATGCTCGTGTCAGTATCGATCGGTTTACGACAGGCTAAAAACAATTATAGCGCCGAAATGAAATTCGACGTGGTCGATATGGCAGACCTCGAGATGAGTGTACAGATGGCGGGAGACTTGATGACCGGCGTGGCGAGTGGGCCTTACTATAAACCGAAGATGAGTGACCTGCGTATAAAAATCACGGACCAGTCGTTAAACCAGCGGGTTGAAAAGTACTGCACAAAGCTGGGATTGACGCCGGCACAGATTCTGGCTGCGCATTTGAACGCGCTACAGTACCGCGGCAAATTGCATGGCATCGAGTTTGATGAATACGTAATCGATCCATACAAGGAATTCCTGGCCGGGAAATCCACGCTCATCGTTACCGCCAAGCCGAGAGAACCGCTCGACCTGGCAAGAATCAAAAGATATAAGCCGAGCGATGTACCTGCCCTGCTGAACCTGGAAGCGGCTGCCCAGTAATAGCCGGCTTTCATACAAGTCTTGAGGGAATGGCACATTTTTTTGCCAACCATGAAACTGGCAATTTGGTTTAAATGGAAATTAGAAAACTGCTGGCTACCCTGTTAGTCAAAATCCAGACACTCTTTCAGTGGCCCAGGTTTAAGATATTCCTTCGATATTTATCTTGCCATAGCACATCCAGGAGCCTGGCCACCGCCAGGCATTCGAGACCAAACGGCAGGTAACCGCTATATCCCAGCAGGGGCATGTGAAAAATCTCGAAGCGCTGCACGTAAGGAACCGAGTATTCCCAGTGTGCAAGACTCCCGAAGTTCCACATTTCCCAGAAGAATCCGCATACGAGACCTGCAAGAGCGACCTGCCATATCTCCTGCCAGTCGCCCTTTACTGGCCCATCTAAGACAGATCCTTGATTCATCATAATCTGCAGCGCCGTGATCAAGGCAAGTGGCGCAAGCCAGAGCATTGAGAACAGTGCATTCGGCCACACACCGACAGCTGCGAGCCCTGCAGCAGAAACGATCAGCAGAACCCAGGCAATCAGTTTTGACTTTATCCAGGCCATCGTCCAGGCATTTTCGAGGCCCCCACTGAGGCGCGGAAAAGTAGCCAGCAATTCGCGTGTTCCCAGAACCGCTGGCAACACCGTGGCAAAGGGCAACGTGGCCTGCCAGAAATAGTCCCACGATCCAAGTGTATCAACACCGATGTAGAACCAGTTTTGAACGAAGCGGTTTAAAAACTCGAAGAACCACCAGAAGATGGCACTGAGGGGGGCCAGTGCCAGAGTATACCCCGGGCGATGCGTCAACATGCATCGGCCAGTGCGCCGCCATGTCAGCGCATTGACGATCGCTATATAACCGAACCAGAGCATACTGAATGTAAATGCCTGGACGGGTGCAAACCACGGGAACCTGTTCCACGCGATAAACCAGACGATAACGAGCCAGGCAACGGCGAGCCAGCCCCACCAGGGAAAGTACGCAGCGTTTACCGGTTTTTCCTCGCTGCTCGCGTGGAACCGGATTACCCGGTTAAGGAAAGGAGATACCGAAACGATAATGAACAATAATGTCGCTACGAATGCCCACCAGGAAAAATCTGCATGAACGACGTGCGCGGTTCGTGGCGGAAACTCTAAATACAGGTCAAGCGGTTTTCCAGCCAGCACGATGCCTGTGAGCGGGAGTCCGATCAACATCAGAACCAGAGGGACAAGCAGTATCAGAAATCGCATTCAGAACGGGAATTATTAAGTAGTAGGATGATACCCTCCCTCAGCAGAAAAACAGCAAGCTTACCGACGAGATTATCCATTGCCATCAATAAACCGAATGAAATCAAGCAATTGAAATACTATCACATCCCGAACTTAACGATATTGATCGGTCTCGAAATGTAGTAATAAGCAGTGTAAATGAGCTTAATTTAGTAGTGGGTTGGTACATTACTGCTACACAAAAATAATGTGAGCGCACATATTTTCACTATTCCAAAGCAATGGGATGGACTCCTCTTAATCATTAGTTGAAATGTCACAATCTCAGTTTGGCACATCGATGCCAATTAGATGAGGAGGAGTCCATCCCCTTGCATTGAGAAACCCAGATACGCCGTAACCGGCGTCCCCCGGGCTGCCTCGCCCTAAATCTCTGTCTGTTCTGACATCTCCGGAGCATCATCCACCTCGATACCCAGATGTTTGACAGCACTCTTCACTTTCGTGTGTCCCGATAAAATCCGCACCCCCCTGATCGTTAGACTCTGACCATTCCTGATGGCGAGCATCAGACAACCGGTGTAATGTAGGGGGATTGCCCAACCCGTAGGCGACATAAAAAGTTTGGATCCGTTAACTCAGGGTTTGCTCGGTGGTGCGCTGGCGCTGTCGGTCGCAGACAAAAAAGAATCTCGCCTCGCAGCGGCGATTGGTTTTGCTGCCGCACTACCGGCAGATGCCGATATTCTGATCGGTGCCAGCGATGACCCGCTACTCAACATCGAGTTTCACCGGCATTTCACGCACTCATTGATCTTCATCCCCATCGGGGCGCTGATCGTCGCGTCGATATTCTGGCTGCTGCTGCGTAAGCGTATCGGGTTTAAAAGTACCTATTTCTATGCGTTGCTGGGTTATGGCACCAGTGGCCTGCTCGACGCTTGCACCAGCTACGGGACCCATTTGTTGTGGCCCTTCAGCGACGAACGGATTGCGTGGAGCATCATTGCAATCATCGATCCGGTGTTTACTCTGGTGCTGCTCATCGCACTGATCCTCGGCTTCAAGTACTACAAACCGGGCTCGGCCCGCGTCGGCCTGGCGCTCGCCGGCGCCTACCTGCTGCTTGGCCTGTGGCAGCATAAAAACGCGCTCGAATCCGCGCGGGAACTCGCCGCGCAGCGCGGCCACGACGTGCAGCGAATCCTGGTCAAACCGACGCTCGCGAACCTGATCCTGTGGCGCTCGGTTTACCACAGCGGCGATGTGTTTTACGTCGACGCAATTCGGGTCGGGCCGGACTCAATCCGATTTTACCCGGGCGGCTCGGCACGCATGTTCGTGCCTGAGAGGGATCTTCCCGAACTTCCGCGGGCCAGCGTACTCGCGCGTGACATTGAACGGTTTTACCAGCTTTCAAATAACTTCGTGGTGTCTGACCCCGGGCGTGACAACGTCCTGATCGACATTCGCTACTCGATGTTGCCAACCAGCGTCACACCGATGTGGGGCATCGAGCTCAACCTGGTGTCGCCCACACAACACGCGAAATTCAGGATTTATCGAGACCGATCTGAAGACATGCGGGAGAGGTTCGGCGCCATGCTACTGGGCCGTGATCTGCCGGAGTGACGCAATCTCGGTGAGTCAGCGGCGATTTACGACCCGAAGCGAGCGCTAGCATTAAATCTATATTACCAATTCGGTAGTTGGCCTGTATCCCGATAATAATTCGCTTGCGTTCTCGCGCAATTATCTATTGCCCTGAAGCCGTGTTTACGCCATTTGAAATCGCACTTTTGATAAATCTCTTGCTCGACAGAATCATTTTCCAGTTTGCTGTTCAATACCAGTCTGGTCATTACACATTTGCTGATCCTTGCGACTCCATTGATCGGATGGTAATCGACACAATCATCGTAAATATCCTGTGCCAGCGACCGCCTACCTAACTGATCGTGTGCTACTCCAAGAATTCTATTCTTTATTGTATTTTGTTCGATCATACAACCTCCTAACGCCGATCCGGTTGTTCCATGTTTTTCTACACAAAAATCGAAAATCTCTTTCGTGTATTTCAGCTTGTAGCGTTGCAGTAAGTAGAAGTCATGCCTATGGCTTCTGTTTTCGTCGGTTGCTGCTCCATATAGGGTTGCTGGTGACGTTGAAATAACTAACACGAGTATAGATTTTAAAACCGTCATCCCTTTTGCTCATCGTTAATGCCAGATCATTGTACTCAAATTTTCTGAGGGTGATATTTACCTTTGTATATCAATTGTTCTCGATGTAAGAAACGGAGTTTTATGGCCTAGACTAAACTTGCATGCAGCTGAATCATTAAAAAAGAATCTCACACGAACATCGAATGTCCGCTCGTGGCCGAAGGTTGGCATTGGTAAGGAGTTTTTCAGCGTCTGTTTTGTAGAAATTACCGCCGATGGATACTGCTAATTTCGAGGTATGGGAAATTTTCCTTGTAAAACCAGCAAATAACCGTAAAGCAAGCACTCTATAATTGACCACATATAAGAAATTTAAGTATTAGTAATTACATTAAATAACCCTTGTAAGTTACTAATTTACATAGTTTTAAAACTCGTACGCCTGGAGAGATTCGAACTCCCGACCGCTCGGTTCGTAGCCCTACTGGTAAAATGGTAAGTATTTATAAATCAACAATTTGCGGTCTTGATCAACCTCGAAATGTAGTAATAAAGAGTGTAAATGAGCCTTATGTAGTGATGTGTTGGTACATTATTGCTACATACGAGTAATGTGAGTGAACATATCTACTCACCTCCCGAAAGCGGGCCCTCAGAAATTTTTAATGAGCTTCCGAGTGCGACCCTGAACCGACACTCAGTCAAATCACGGTAAAGGTCAGGAACCGGCACATAGGAGCCATAAAACCCGCGAGAAAAGCGGCAGATTATCGGATTCGAGGGTCTGTTTAGATCTGGTAGCGCTGGCGCAGGGCCTGCCTCAGCTGGCTGCGCGCCGGCATCGATTGCCGATAAATTTCGTCAACGCGGTTGAATTCGAGCACGCGCACATCCTCGAGCTCGGGACGAATATAAATATGCGGGGGCCGCCGCTGCATTTTTTCGTGCAGGATTTGGGCCTGCATGATCTGCATGGTATTGAACAGGGTTTCGAAATAACCGGGTGCGTCCTCCGATTGCGGATTGCGTTTGCCCGAGACGTCGATCGCGACCACGACGTCGCAGTCATCGAACAGCAGGTCGTATGGAACCGGGTTGACCAGGCCGCCGTCTACCATCACCCGGCCGCGATGCTGTACTGGACTGAACAGCCCCGGGATCGCGATGCTGGCCTGAATCGCGGGACCCAGGCTGCCGCTTTCGAAAACCACCTGCCCGCGCTGCCAGAAATCCGCGGCCACGATCTGCAGCGGAATACCCAGTTGATCGAATCTGGACACGCCGCTGGTTTCCTCGATATAACGGGCGAAAGCATCAGTGTCGATCAGTCCACCGCTGCCCAGTTTCAGTTGAATAAGATCCCACCAGCGGCCCAGGTCCTGTTCGAACAGCCCACTGAGCCAGGATTCATTTTCGGAGACGGTCAGCCTGTCGACGAGCTCGCGAATTTCACGCCCCGACAACCCTGCCGCGTACATCGTGCCAATGACCGCGCCAATGCTGGTACCGGCGATACGATGCGGCCGAATTTTCAATTCGTCGAGTACTTCCAGCATCACGATATGCGCGAGGCCGCGGGCGCCGCCGCCGCCCAGCGCAAGGCCCAGATCGCCACCTGATTTCCAGGC
>JAOTYD010000040.1 GCA_029862005.1 Gammaproteobacteria bacterium
TCGCCGGCGCATTCATCGCCGGCGGGCAGGTAACCACGACCATCCGCAAGGGTATCATCGACCCCAGTTCGATTGCCGGTAGTCCAGAGTTACTGGTCTACGGGATGCTGGCGGCGCTGCTGGCAGCCGCGATCTGGCTCATGATTGCCTCCACCCGGGGCTGGCCCGTTTCCACGACCCATACCATTGTCGGCGCCATCGTCGGCTTCGCCGCCGTGGGCATCGGGGTCGACGCGGTCAACTGGGGCAAGATCGGGAGTATTGTTGCCAGTTGGCTGGTTTCGCCCCTGATCGGCGGTGCTATCGCTCTGTTGCTGATGATCAGTATCCGCAAGTTGATCCTGAACACGGAAAAGCCGTTCGAAAAAGCCAAGCTTTGGGGCCCGGTTTATGTCTTCCTGGTCGGCTGGATCGTTGGCCTGGTCACGCTGTTCAAAGGCCTCAAACACCTCGATCTCGAGCTTAGTATAGTGCAGAGCCTGGTTGCCGCCACCGCCATCGGCATCGTTCTCGCCTTCATCGGTAAGCTGCTCATCAACCGAGTCAAGGTCGACCCGGAGGCGGACAAGGAACACCATTACGCCAGCGTCGAAAAGGTATTTGTGCCGCTAATGCTCTTCACCGCGGCCGCAATGGCCTTCGCGCATGGCTCAAACGACGTGGCCAACGCCATCGGTCCGCTAGCGGCGGTGGTTTCCATCGTTCAGAGTGGCGGCGAGGTCGCACAGAAGGCCGAATTACCGCTATGGATCCTCGCCCTCGGTGGTGTCGGCATCGTCATTGGTCTGAGCACCATGGGGTACCGGGTCATGGAGACCATTGGCACCAAGATCACCGAGTTGACGCCGACGCGAGGCTACTGTGCGACGCTGGCTGCCGCCACGACTGTCGTGCTTGCATCGAAGACCGGCCTGCCGGTGTCGACCACCCAGATTGCGGTGGGTGCCGTCATGGGTGTGGGCCTCGCGCGTGGCGTCGGTGCCATCGATCTGCGTGTCATTGGAGGTATTGTCCTGTCCTGGTTGGTCACCTTGCCCGCGGGCGGAATTCTCGCCGCATTGTTCTTTTTCCTGTTCAAGGGCATGTTTAGCTGACTCGGTTCCGGAAACCTGAAAAGCCCCCGAGTCACGTGGGCTTTCGCGTTGCGCTTTATGAATTCGATGCCCGATAATTCCATTGCTACCTTCCAGTTAAAGACCAGGCCCATAGTGGATCTGCAGACGATGAAAGGCGTGAAATTTCCGGCCGATCTCACCTTTCGCCAACTGTTGATAACCGGCCCGCCAGGTGCTGGAAAAAGCACCATGGTGCGTAAACTGAGGGGTTGGCCCGACGAAGGCTATATCGATCTGTCGCTGAACAAATGGTGGAAGGCAAAGGCCCTCAACCTGCGCCCGCGCGAGATCCATCTTGGCTTTCCGTGTCAGGGGTACAAAGACGCCCTGGCGGTGTTCGACAAAGAATGGATCGAGTCGCTGACACCGCCGGAACTCGATCTGGAGAGAATCAAGATACCGCCGCCGAAACGGTATTTCTTTTCCGTCAACTGGCGCAAACGCTATGCCTTCGAGTTCCTGATACCGAAGGCGGAAGTGCTGTTCGCGCAGCGGCGTCGGCGCAATAAGGAATATGGACGGCATCATGTCGACGAGGGTGTGAACCTGAAACGGGTCGAAAATCAGATCAGGATCTATCAGATGGCCGCGCTTCATTTATGCCGCAGCGGTTTGATTGCCTATATCCGCGAGGGAACCGATGGGGTCCCCCTTGAAATCATTGAATCCGGGAGCGGTTAAGATGGCGCGGTTCAAGGTCCGAAAACTACTCAGGAAACTCCTCAAGAGCGCATTTCCGAACCTGTTTTGGTCCCAAGAGGTGGACATCAAGGATACCTACCATTTGTCCGACAAGAAGATCAAGGTGCACATCAAGGAATATCCTTTTCAGATAAACCTCTATCCAGACAGCAAGACACTGCATCTGTATCCGGAGCCGGCACTGATTTGCGGTAGCGACGGCGTTGCGACGAATAGCTACATCCTGTTTGACCCGGACAGTTTCTACTCGGACATCTGTGGGTTCTATCGTCTTCAGGACGACGACACGATTACCCTGGGTGGCAGCGATCCGGAGCAGCGCGCAATTCTCAATATTTCCAAAAACACCCCTGCGCGCACGCTCAGCATCAGCAACGAAGATGGATGGCTGAACTTCAAGAGCCACGTTCCCGACCCAGGGCCCTGCATCGCACCATTGTTTGAGGATAAAAAGGTGAGACGGCTAGTCGATTGGCGGCAGCAGAAGCTGCGCAGATTGAGAGAGATTTTCGGCAACCCCATCGCATTGCTTCCGCCCGATGAAGCAATCGCACTGCTGCAAGAGGTCAACGAAATCCTTGAACATGAAAAGTATCGTCCCAAGGATAAGGACGGCAGGCCAGGCGGTGTCGTTGCGCTGCCCGATGAATCGACAGTCATCATTGTGGCAGACCTCCATGCCAAGGTCGACAATCTGCTTGTGGTATTGAGCCAGAACAATTTTCTGGAAGCGCTGGATGCGGGACGCGCGACCCTGGTGATCCTCGGGGACGCCGTCCACCCCGAGGGCGATGCCGTGTTGGATGAAATGGAAAGCTCCATGTTAATAATGGATCTTATCTTCAAACTCAAAGTCCACTTCCCGAAACAGGTGTTCTATATCAGGGGAAATCACGATAGTTTTTCGGAGGAAATAGCGAAAAACGGCATTCTGCAGGGGCTGCTCTGGGAGAAGACGCTACAAAAACAGCGCGGCAAGGCCTACAAAAAGGAGATGAGTCGGTTCTATGAGCTGCTGCCGTTTGTCGCATATTCCAGGCATTTCGTTGCCTGCCACGCCGCCCCCCCGGTATCTTCTACAAGCCTGAACAAGATCATCAATATCAGAAAGAATCGGAAACTGTATAAAGAGCTCGCAGACAACCGCTTGAGGCAAGCGAACCGACCAGCGGGTTATGCCAAGTCTGATGTAAAAAGATTCCGCAAGTGTCTCGATCTGGCAAAGAAAACCCCGCTTATCGTGGGTCATACATGTCTGAGCATCGACGATACGCTGTGGGAAAATCCCAACGACATCGAGAACCACTTTGTTGTCTACTCCAGTGATAGCAAATGGGTAGGCCTGATGGCCCAGATTGGGGACAGGCTTTATCCGTTCAGGTATCCGGTGGAGCCCATGATGTCGATCATCAACGCCCTCCCAGACGAAGAAGAGAAATGATCCGCACTGATGTTATCGCCGAACTTAAACCGGGTTATTTCAGGATTTCGGCCTGCCGATAATCAGCCGGGGTAGCGAGCCTTGAGTCCCTGGTAGACAGCGTCACGGAAATCAGCACTGTTACTATCGAGAGCAATCAGCAGCTCTGCGAGATGTTCATTATCTTCCCTGCCTTCCCAGATCTTGACGTAACTGCCGTCCTTGTAACCGTGATCCTGGCGGAAAAAATTTAATACGTTTTTACCCACATAGGTTCGATACAGTTGATCGAAATCCATATCGATCAATGCCATGATGCTGGCAAAGTCGGAAAAATGCATCGATTGTTGTGCAATCGTGGAATGTGCCATGGTCTCGATCGCGCTACGGATATCTCCGGATTGGCGCGGGTCGGATAACTCGGCCTCGATACGTGCGGCTGCAGCGGTGTTATCACTTTCCTGTAACAGGTAGTCGCTCATCGCAAAATGCAGGATATCGACCAGTTCGAGCTGAACCTGTTCGAGGTCCGGCTGCTGGTGCTTCCACCATTTCCAGCCGTAGTGATCGAGCATTTCGGCACATTCGGTCCAGATCGCGCGATACCAGGCATTGCCGGCCTGCCGCCATTCGGGATTGACGTGCGCATTCATCGCATCCTGCATTTCGAGCATGACCAGCAGTTGATCTTTCATAGTACATGTTTGAGAAAACTGATAAACCAGGTGTGGAGTTTACCGAACCTGTTACATACCGTATAGCCACGGTAGTAAAAAGCTCAGTAACGCCCACATTATGATCACCAACGGCAATCCGACGCGCACGAAATCACCGAAGCTATAGTTTCCGGCGTTCATGACCAGCAGGTTGGTCTGGTAAGCCATCGGTGTGGCGAAGCTCATGTTGGCGCCGAATAACACCGCCAGCACGAAGGGTTCGGCCGGTTGCCCGAGCTGGTGGGCAATGCCGATAGCAATAGGTGTGCCGATAACCGCGGCCGCATTATTGGAAACTACGTTGGTCAAAAGCGCCATCATTGCCAGTAACCCGCTCAGAATAAGCGTCGGTGACGCACCGGCAGTAAACGCCACGTAGGCACTGGCAATCATGTCGGCACCGCCCGTTTCGACCATTGCAGTGCCCATCGCCAGGCTGGTAACGATGATCAGTATCACCGGCGCACTCAGTGCACGCGTGGCGTCGTACCACTTGATACAACCGGTTAACAACATCGCCACAACCCCGCAAAGCGCGCTTACCGCAATGGGTAACAATCCGAAAGCGGCCATCAGGATAATCCACAGCATGATCAACATCGCCAGCGGCGCACGCTTGGAAATCGGTAGCGCCGATTTCGCATCGAGCACCAGCAAATTACGGCTCGATTTAAGTCGATCGATATTGCTGATCGATCCCTGCACCAGTAATACATCGCCTGAATGCAGGCGCGTTTCCTCGGTGTGTTCGGTGCCCTGTTTGCTGGCCCACTTATTGGTGCGAAACAGCGCCAGTACCATCAACTGGTAGCGCTCTCGAAAGCGGACATTGGCCAGGGTCCTGCCGTCAAGCGTCGATCCTGGGACCACGACTACCTCGGCGAGCTGCTGCGTGGCGTCCACCAGTGGATGTTCCTCGTCGACCGGTTCGTCGCCTGAAAACAGGCTCGCGCCAAGTACATTTTCCAGTTCCTTGAGGCGGTCCGGCGTGCTCTTGACCATGATTCGATCACCACTGCGTAACACCATGTCGGGTATCGCGATCAGTCGATTGTTTTTCTTGCCCCGTAAAATATGGACGACCTCGAGGTTGCCACCGGCAAGCTCGATGACCTCGGACAAGTGTTTCTGGTTAGCGACGCTGTCATCGTGGATACGGAGCTGTGCGTTAAACAACCGTGGTGACGTCGTCGGCAACCGCGCCTCACGCGCGGGCAGCAGTTTCGGTGCGACAAACCACAGATAAAGAATTCCAGCACATCCGGCTAGCATCGCCGGAAACACGAAATCAAACATGCCCAGTTGACGTAAACCAAGATCCGCGGCCACGGCCACCACCAGCAGGTTGGTTGACGTGCCGATACTGGTTGCCATGCCACCGATGGAGGTTGACAGCCCGAGTGGCATTAACAGGTCAGACGCCGGAGTCGAGGTTTTAATCGAGACACTGATCAGGATCGGCAATAGCAGAATTACGACCGGGGTGTTATTGATAAATGCACTCAGGATTGCACCGATAACCAGGGTGACGAGAAATGTCAGCAGTGGGTAATCAGCCCACCAGCGCGCCAACTCACGCCCGATCGGTTCCAGTGCGCCGGTGCGTACCAGGGCCTGGCCGGCGATCATTAATGCGCACACCGCCACCAGCGCCTGGTGAACAAAGCCGAGAAACAGATCGCTAGCGTGCAACGGTCTGATTCCACTGCTAAAGGGAAAGACCTCGAACAGCAATGAGAGCAGTACCAGAATGAGCAAACTCGAAGATGCCAACGGAATGCGCTCGATGGCAAACAGAATCAGGGCCAGTACCACCAGCCCCATCACGACGTAAGCATGAAATCCGGAATCAAGCGTTAGCGCTTCCATGGCCCTCGAGTTTAGCACTCTGTAGAAATTCAGTTGTCATTCCCACGTAGGCGGCCCCCCAGCGCACGCTGGGGGGCCGCCTACGCGGGAACGACGATAATTATTCAGGCCGCATATGTGGAAACAAGATTACGTCACGGATACTGGGCGAATCGGTAAGCAACATGACCAAGCGATCGATGCCGACTCCCTCACCTGCCGCGGGTGGCATTCCATATTCAAGCGCACGCACGTAATCCGCGTCGTAGTGCATGGCTTCTTCGTCGCCCGCTTCTTTTTCCTCAACCTGGCGCCTGAACCTGGCTGCCTGTTCCTCAGGATCGTTAAGTTCGGAGAACCCGTTGGCCAACTCCTGTCCACCGATAAAGAACTCGAAGCGGTCGGTGACAAACGGATTTTCGTCATTGCAACGTGACAGCGGCGAAACCTCGGTCGGATAGGCGGTAATAAAGGTCGGCTGTTTGAGTTCTTCTTCGACGGTTTTCTCGAATATTTCCAACTGCAATTTTCCAGCGCCCCAGCTGGCTTCGGATTTGATGCCAAGGTCGGTGGCAGCCGTGCGACAATATTCAAGATCCTCGAGCTGCGCGAGGTCAAGCCCGGGATTAAACTTGATGATGGCGTCAGCCACGCTGATTCGGGCAAACGCTTGTTCCAGATCAAATTCCTCGCCCTGGTAGGCCAGCTTCGTCGATCCGTGTATCTCCTGTACCAGCCGACGCGTCATATCCTCGGTCAAATCCATGAAGTCGTTGTAATCCGCGTAAGCCTGGTAAAACTCCAGCATCGTGAACTCGGGATTATGCCGCGTCGACAGCCCCTCATTGCGAAAATTGCGATTAATCTCGAAAACCTGCTCGATGCCACCCACCACGAGGCGCTTCAAATACAGTTCCGGTGCGACCCGCAGGTACAGCTCCATATCGAGTGCATTGTGATGTGTAATGAAAGGACGCGCGGCTGCACCGCCCGGTATAACCTGCATCATCGGGGTTTCGACCTCGATGAAGCCTGCAGCAGTCATGTAGTTACGGATAAAACTGACGCTCTGGCTGCGGATCGTAAATGCGCGCCGCGACTCCTCGTTCATGATCAGGTCGACATAACGTTGACGATATTTAAGCTCCTGGTCGGCAAGGCCATGGAATTTTTCCGGTAGCGGACGTAACGCCTTGGTCAGTAATTCGATTGTTTTAACCTTGATCGTGAGCTCGCCGGTTTTGGTTAAAAACAAAACGCCGTTGACACCGTAAATGTCACCGATATCGCTGTGCTTGAAGGCTTCGTAAATCTCTTCACCGACCACATCGCGCTGCACGAATATCTGCATACTGCCGCTCATATCGCGCAGCTGTGCGAAGCTTGCCTTGCCCATGACCCGCTTGAACATCATGCGACCCGCCAGGCTTACTTCGATACCCTGCGACTCGAGTTCTTCGCGCGTGAGCTGCGCGTACTGTTGCAGCAAATCGGCGGCCAGATGTTCACGTTCGAAATGATTGGGATAGGCCTGACCCCGTGCACGCAACTCGGCCAGTTTTTCACGGCGTTGCGCGATATAGCGGTTTTCGTCCTGTTCGGAGTCATCGTCACTGTGTTCAGCATCTTTATGCTGGTTCATTGCATTACCTGCCCCGTTTTGTTTTTTAGGCGCCACTTTTCAAACTGGCTTCGATAAACTGATCCAGATTACCATCCAGAACGGCCTGGGTATTACCGGTTTCGACCCCGGTGCGTAAATCCTTGATACGCGACTGATCAAGCACATAGGAGCGAATCTGGCTGCCCCAGCCGATATCGGATTTCAGATCTTCAATACTTTGCGCCTTGGCGTTTCGTACCTGGACCTCAAGCTCGTACAGCTTGGCCTTGAGCTGTTTCATCGCGGTTGCCTTGTTTTTATGCTGCGAGCGATCGTTCTGGCACTGAACCACGACATTGGTCGGCAAATGCGTAATTCGCACCGCTGATTCGGTCCGGTTGACATGTTGGCCACCTGCGCCGCTGGCGCGGTAAACGTCAATGCGCAAGTCGGACGGATCGATTTCAATATCAATATCGTCCTCGATTTCGGGTGATACAAACGCGGAGGCAAACGAGGTATGGCGTCGATTACCCGAATCGAACGGCGATTTACGAACCAGGCGATGAACCCCGGTTTCGGTGCGTAGCCAGCCAAAAGCATAGGGCCCCTCGAATCGTACCGTGGCACTTTTGATACCGGCCACGTCGCCATCAGAGACCTCGATCAACTCAGTTTTGAATCCCCTGGCCTCGCCCCAGCGCAGGTACATTCGCAGCAGCATTTCGGCCCAGTCCTGTGCCTCGGTTCCGCCTGCACCTGCCTGGATTTCGAGGAAAGCATTGTTCGCGTCCATTTCACCGGAAAACATGCGCCTGAATTCAAGCTCGGCGACGGATTTCTCAACGCGCTCGAGATCTGCTTCAACCTCGGTAACGGTCGCCCGGTCATCTTCATCAATGGCAAGTTCAAGCAATTCCGAAGCATCATCCAGGGTTTGCAAACCCTGGTCTATACCGGCTACTACCGATTCCAGGCTGGATTTTGCCTTGCCGAGTTGCTGCGCGTGTTCAGGATTGCTCCAGACATCAGGATTTTCCAGTTCGAGCATGACTTCTTCCAGCTTTTCTCGCTTCTGGTCGTAGTCAAAGATACCCCCGCAGCAATTCGACCCGCGATTTCAGGTCTTCTATCTGCTGGAAAATATGATTTGTCTCCACAGGTTAAGGCTCGTATCTTGAAAAACGCGCATTCTACCCGATCTAACCCGATAATATCACCTGCATTACCCTATTTTTCCGGGCTTTCATGGGCTAGAATATGCCGCCAATTTTCCTGACTATTGAGGTAACAAGTGTCACAAGATGTAGATGTTCAGTTGAAGGTGTGGAAGGACCTTGCAATAAGCAAACAAATTCTGATGGGCGCAGCGGCTGATGCACTCGGACTCGACGCCGAATGCAGCACCACCGAACTCAAGGCGGCTTTAGACCAGGCCATTCAACGGGCACGTGACGCGGATATCAAGATCCAGGAAACCCGTAGCGAAGCTGAACAGCAGATCAGCGATTACCAGAAGCGCGTCGAAGCCGCTGAGCAAGCGAGTAAGGAAGGCGAAGACCGGATCGCAGCAGCGATTAAGGCTCGCGAACAGGCCGAGCATCAACTTGCAGCTGGCAAGGCAGACAATGCCGAGGCGTTGAAGAAGGCCAGGGCGGAAGTGACAGAGAAACAGAATAAACTCAAGGCGATCTCGAAATCGCTCGCCGACACCCCGGAAAACGTGGTGCGCAAACTGAAGACCCTGAAAAAGCAGAAAATGGATGAGACCAGGTTGCGCGGGCAGGCGGAATCACGGCTGCAATCGATGCGCAAAGAGAAAACTCAGCTGGAAGCCGATCTCGAAGTCAGTAAAGAAACCCTCAAAAGCGCCGCGACATTACTCGAACAGGCCAAGGCACTGTATCAGGCCTGTCTTGAAGCCGAGGCGATAATTAAAAAGCTCGGTGACAAGAAAACAGATCCGTTCAAGGTTCCAGACTTTGACCAGGATGCGCTCGAAGCGTTCGAAGAAACGCTAGCCGCTAAATAAAGGCAATTTGATTAACCTGTGACTACCGTGCCGGAATTTCAAACAGGATACTGGCCCCCTGCTGCGGATTTTGCTCCGCCCAGATTCGTCCCTGATGCAGATCGATTATTTCACGACAGATAGCGAGACCCAGGCCGGTGCTGCCTGACTGGTTGCGCCTAACGCTACTCTGGTAGAACTTGTCAAATACCAGGTCGAGTTCTGCTGCAGGAATTCCTGGCCCCTGGTCGGAAACCCGAATTTGAAAGCCGGTTTTAGCCTGTTTAAGGTCGATGCGAATTTCACCGGCCTCGAGGCTAAACTGGATCGCATTGGCGATTATATTGCTCAGTACCTGGATAATACGATTTCGATCGCAAACACATTCCGTATCGTCAGAATCAGATTCAAAATGACAAGCCAGATTTTTCCAGCGCAAACGTAATTCCTGTTCCTTGATGCAGATTTCCACGAGTTCGGCCAGCTTTACCGGGCTCAAATCAAGTTGCATTTTCCCGGCCTCGAGCTTGGACAGATCGAGCAAATCGTTCAGCAGGTAGAGCAGGCGTGTGCCACTGAGATGGATATTTTCGAGATACTGGCGCAGTTTTTCCTGGCTCAGGCTATCGAGTCGTTTGAGACCCAGTTCGGCAAAGCTCAGGATACCGTGCATCGGGGTACGCAGTTCGTGGCTCATCGAAGCCAGAAATTTCGATTTTGCCTCGCTCGCCTGCTCTGCGACCTCACGGGCCTGCTGCAGCTCGGTTGCATCAATGTAGATCCCGACCCGATTGCCATTTGGCAAGCGCCGCAATGCAATCTGAATCCAGCGTCCATCGCTTAGACGATCAAGCATTTCAAAGCCGGCAGTACTATGAGCCTGCAGTCGCTGTTGCAACCAGCCCTCCGGGTCCTCCAACGCGTCCTTGTATACGCCCATTTCGACTCCGTACCTGACGAAACGCTCGAATGGAACTCCTTCATTAATATAGAACTGTTGTTGAGGATAGAGATCAAAGAAGCGGCGATTGAAGCGCTCGATAATTCCGTCGCGGTTGACGACCAGGAATCCCCCCGGCACGTTTTCGATCGCGGCTTCAAGCATTTCCTCACTTTTCTGCTTTTCGATTTCCGCGAACTTGCGCTCGGTCACGTCCTGCAAAGTACCGATAACTTCGACCACCTTACCCTCGGATATTTTTGAGGCCTCGGCACGTTCCACGATATGTCGAATCTCGCCGTCCCTACGCATAATTTGATACTCGATTTCGAATAGAACTTCCCCGGTTTCGCGTGCTTCGCTAAGCCGCGCCTGTTGATAGGTTGTGTGAACTCGCTCACGGTCTTCGGGGACCAGAATTTCGAGCATGTACGGATTGGTCGGATCAATCTTATCGGCGTTCAACCCGTAGATTCTGGCCAACTGCGGTGAGTATGAAACCAGGATATCGTTGACGAAATCCGTGCGGTAGCTACCGACATTCGAAATGCGCTGGGCTTCGTCAAGTTCCGCCTCGATGCGCCTGAATTCGGTCACATCCTGGACGGTACCTACCTGTTCAATCAACTTGCCATCACGCCACAACGCTGGCGCCAGGCGCTCGACCACGTGATAGACCTTCCCATCGGGAGACAGACTACGATATTCCACCTCGATCACTTCCCCTGAGTCATCACTCAACTGGTAAGCCGCTTTTACCTTGCCTATATCATCCGGGTGAACAAATTTTTCGGTGCTTTTCTGAGAACCTGATTTTTCAAGTTCTATCACAAATTCAAATAACCTGGCGTAACCCTTCGAGTAGGAAATCAATCTGTCATGCTCAACGTCCCAGCGAAAACTGCCGATCCCGGCAATTCGTTGCGCCTCTTCGAGCTCCGCTTCGATGCGCCTGGATTTAGTTACATCCTGTAACGTTCCAAGTTGTTCAATGACCTTTCCATCACGCCTGACCGAAGTATCTCCAAGCTCGGCAACATATCGGACTTCACCGTCTGCTCGCAGCAATCGAAACTCGACTTCATACGCGCCATCACCAACATCCGCACGGTTATAGGCTTCCACCACCTTTTCATAATCATCCGGATGAACGGCACCGAGCAAACGCTGATCGCTAGACGCCATTATTTGTTCCACGGTCATGCCGTAAATTCGTGCATATTCAGATGAACAGCTGATCAACCGATTTCGTTCTTTACTCCAACGATAACTACCGACCATGGCGATGTGCTGTGCCGCTTCAAACTCCGCCCTGATGCGCCTGAATTCGGTCACATCCTGGACGGTACCTATCTGTTCAATTACCTTGCCATCACGCCACAACGATGGCGCCAGTCGTTCAACCACGTAACCCACCTTTCCATCGGGGGCCCGGGTACGATATTCCACCTCGGTCATTTCTCCTGAAGCATCGCTAGACTGGTAAGCCGCTTTTACCCTGTCAAGGTCATCCGGATGGATATATTTTTCAGGCCAATCCATAGCTCCCGATTTTTGTTGTTCGACCGAGAAATCGAACAGCCTAGCGTACTCCTTTGAGCAAGATATCAATTTGTTATGCTCGACGTCCCAGCGAAAACTGCCGATCTTGGCGATGCGCTGGGCTTCCTCCAGTTCAACCTCAATGCGCCTTGACTCGGTCACATCAACGCACAAACCAACCAGCTCACCGCCCGGGAGTTTTTGCTCGACCAGACGGATGCGAATCCCATCTTTCAGGTTGAGGTCGAACGGAGTCCCAATCTCGTCTTTCCAGTTCTGTTGGCGCTCTATGATCCAGGCCTGCTTTTCCTCTTCACTGTTGAACTCTATTAGCTTTTCGTACGCGCCAGCAAACACTTCTTCGTAATGCGTACCTGGTTCCAGCAGATCGCTAATGCGGTAACAGATTTCTTTAAGGCGCGGGTTACAGAATATCAGGCGTCGATCGGAGTCAAACAAATAGAAACCATCGTGCAGCACCGCGGTTGCGTTGTATATCAGTTCCTGGCGATACTGTTGCCTGAGTTCATCTGATATATTCCTGCTGGCATCGAAGGCAACACCGCGATAGCCGAGAAACTGGCCTTGCTCATCAAAATAGGGGTTACCGCTGGTTTGAAAAGTTAATTCCCGGCCATCCAGCAACTGGCTGCGAAATCTGAAATCCTTAAAAGGTTGATGTGCTGCGATTAACTTTAGGTAAGAATCCCATTGTTCATCTTCAGCTGGATCAGGTGGGTCAAGGCGCAGGTCTATGCGTCTGCGGCCAAGGATATCTTCGGGCTTTGCACCGCTGACCTCGTAAAGGTGCGAGGATAAAAACACAAAACGGTCATCTTGATCGGTTTCCCAAAACCATTCGGAGGAAGTCTCAATATATTGCTGAAAGCGGCCTTCGGTAGTTCTTAATTCCCGGGTGCGCCTGTTAAATTCATCCTCTAGCTTTTGCCGCAAGCTATCAAAACGCCGTTGTAGCAGCCAAGAAATAATAAAAACAGTGCCGACACCAAGAAGAAACGTAATCGAGAGACTTAAAAACGTTAGCTCTCCAAAACCAAAAGAAATGCCCTGAACCGTTGCTGCAATCGACGTCAATGCGATACCACCGATAACGGCAACCGCAGTCGTGGGGTACCTGAAAAGCCTGGAGGTTACATCCTGTGACATCTATCGATCGATTTACACACGAGAAGTTCGAATAGTGCCCCGATTCTGGTCACTGCGGTAACAACGGTGGCGCCTCCACCGACACGAAGGTTTCCGGAAAGAAGCCATTGAAGCGGGTTGCAGCTGAATTACTGTAAGCCCCGGTTTGACCGATTTCTATCCAGTCGCCCTCCTCGGCGTCAACTGGAAGATAAAATGGTGCGGGTAAAATATCAAGGTTATCGCAGGTCGGACCCAGGATCGTAAAATCCTGGTGCTTGGACACAATTTCACGCGCCGGGTTGATCAACCGCGCAGGCAGTTTCATCTTGCCCATCAGGGTTTCGGACAGGCTTTGATAAACGCCGTCGTTGATATAGAGCCTGTCATCCTTGCGCAGCTGAATCTGCGTCAGCAGGGTGCACCCACTGGCAACCAGGGCGCGTCCCGGTTCACACATCAAAACACAGTCGCGCCGCAGACGGGACTGATCGAAAGCATCCTCGATCGCCTTAAAGTAGGCGCTTAGCTGGGGTGGGCGATCGTCTTCGTACAGGGCTGGAAAACCACCACCGACATCGAGGTAGTGAACCGGCACATCGGCCGCCTCGATCACGTCAAGCGCGGTGTTGATCCCGTCCACGAAGGCCTCGGGGTTGCGGCATTGCGAACCAACGTGAAACGCGACACCCGACTGAAAATCTGCATCGTGTACTTTTTTCAACAATTCCGGGGCTTCATCGGCGGCGATGCCAAACTTGTCTGAAAGCTGATATTGAGCATCGTGTACCGGGGTAATGATTCGTACCAGTACAACCTTACCATCGCCACCTCCGGTCACATCGATGATCTTGTTGAGCTCTTTCTCGTGATCGATGACAAAATGATCAACACCGTACACGCGTCGTGCAGTCCTGATTGCAGCGCGAGGTTTGACCGGGTGCATGAAATAGCAATCTGCCTGGGGTAAGTGTTCGCGTACCAACGCGATTTCGGCCAGCGAAGCCGTATCGAAATGTCGGATTCCGGCGTCATAAAGCGCCTGAAGTACGGCCAGGTGGGGATTGCACTTAACCGCATACATGACCCGACCCGGAAAAGTTTCGAGGAAATAGTGCGCCTGGCGTTTCAGTTCTGCAGGTCGCAGGCAATACACCGGGTAACCCGGCGCCAGTTCGTCGACGACCTCTTCAACCGTTGCAAAGTTGGGTAGCTGGTTTATGCTTGACATAATTGCACTCGTTATGTGTCCGATATTCTCGCACAGTATGCAATAGCATAGTATTGAATATAAGAATAACTTTGTCAGGATTCATACGGGTCACCGGCCCAGTAGGATAACGTCCTGTGCGGTCGCCAGAATTTAAGCCTTGCCCCGGGTCCTAGTTCAAAATTTTCGTTGTACCCTGCCATCAATGTTAGCCTGCAGCGATGTTTTTCGACTGCCTGCATTAGCGGTCTGAGTAAATCGTTGTCGATATTAAGTAATAGCGGATCGGGTTCTTTGTCCACACCTGTCTTCAACAGTTCGAGCAGGCGCAGGTCGATCACCACGGAATCGGTAGCGTCATCGATTTCAGCAACCCTGCTACAGGATTCGGGTTTCAATTCCAGGCTTCGTGCAAACTGATTGAGAATGGGATCGTCACAATACCAGCCAGGTTTCGCATCAACGACCGGTGGCAAACCTCCAGCACCCCAACACCACAGGCTGTTGATTGGTAACAATCCCCGTCGTACCCGTTCCACGTTTATCTCGTGTTGATGCATAAACATCTGTATTTCGTTAAGCAGCTGGTACCAGTGCAAAATGTTGCGCGACTGCTCGATATAGGGATTGGCGGTTTTCCCCAGGACCGAGAGAATATGCGGAAAATGGGTGGGGGCTGAAAACGCGTGCAACTGCAGCAGAAACAGCCCGTCTGCGATAGCACTTATATTACATTCTACTTTAAATAGTTCATTTAAATCATTGATTATTATATTTATATCTTTCAGATTTTCTTCATAATTTGGAATCGGAACAATCACCGCACTGTGCAGGCCGGCCTGTAAATGAACCGCCTGTGACAGCAGCAGACGCTCCGGTCCATGCATTTCAGATTGCTTGAATGCCTGCGCCAATGGCAGCCCCGCCGAGCCCTCAAGGCCCAATACAGCTTTCAATATCTCATCGATAGTATTGATCCGGTTCGGTTGTGGGGTTGCCAGGCGCAGCAGCCTGTTCAAGTGAGGTAACTTGTTATCAAGCAGTCCGGGCGGTAGTTCCCCTAACGGTAAATCGAATAACCCGGGCAGGACTAGTTGAACCTTTGCCGGCATTGGAAGGCACTAATCCTTCAGGCTCGTGGTCAGCAGCTCATTCAAGTCGTTGGACATTTCTTTATCGGCAAGCATGTTTTCCACCTGTGATTTCATCAGTTGCCCCTGTTGCGCGACCAGCTTGCGCCAGTGTACGAAAGGATTGGCAAGTCGGGCTGCTACCTGGGGATTAATCGCATCCAGTTCCAGGATCTTTTGCGCGGCCAGGGCATAGCCGGCACCATCGGCCCGGTGGAATGCAGTCGAATTGGCAATCGTAGAGCCCAGCAGCGACCTTGCCCGGTTTGGATTGGCTAGTGTGTAGGCTGAATGATCGAACAGGGGTTTAATTTCATCCAGCGCATTTTCCAGGCTGCTCGATCCAAGTACGCTAAACCATTTGTCCACCACCAGCGGGGTATCCTTCCACTGCTGATAAAACTGTGTAACGATCTGGTCACGTAACTCGTGCCGATAATGCACCACGATCTGCAAACAGGCAATCTGATCGGTCATGTTACTGGCCTGCGCAAACTGCGCTTTACAGCACTCGAAATAGTCGGACCTCTCGAGGTGCAACAGGTAGGCCAGGCACGCATTTTTCAATCGCCGGCCGGCGATCGCATCGGGATCCAGCCGGTACTCGCCGGTGTCAATACAGTCCCGGTAATGCGTTAGCATCCGGTCTTCATTGTGCGCCGCAATCTCCCGTTTCAGCGTTTCGCGAACTAACCGAACCCGGTGCACGTCGACCTGCTCCAGCATTTCACCGATATATCTCTCTCCCGGCAACACCAGCATCTCGGCGACCAGCGCTCGATCCATCGGGGATCGTTCCAGCACATCAGCAAAGGCAGCCAATAGCGGTTGCTGCAGTAGCGACCACTGATCGTCTTCCCGGTCCAGCATCGCCAGCATCACCCTGCTCGCCAACTGCTGAGATGCCTCCCAACGATTGAAAGGATCGCTGTCAAAAACCATCAACCGTGCGAGTTCGTCGTCATCCAGGTCTGTGGTCAGGATAATCGGGGCTGAAAAACCGCGAAACGCCGAAATCATGATCCCCGGCGGCATGTCATTAAACTGCAACAGCGTCTCGGGTTCCTTGATATCGACGATCTGTTCCTTTGTGCCGGCCTCGTCGAGTGGCATCGGATGACCCTCCGGGTCGAATAAAGCCAGCCGCATCGGCATGTGAAAGGCGCGATTCAGCTCCCCTTTGGTTGTACCGGCGCTCTGTATCACGGTCAGGGACAAAACACCGGTTTTCGAATCGTAATCGCGTTTGATTTCCACACGTGGTGTCCCGGACTGTTCGTACCAGCGCTGGAAGCGCGCCAGGTTGATTCCCGAGGCATCCTGCATCGCCGCGCGAAAATCATCGGTGGTAACCGCCTGGCCGTCATGGCGCTCGAAGTACAAGTCCATCCCCTTGCGGAAATTTTCCGCGCCCAGCAGGCAATGCATCATGCGTACAACTTCCGCACCCTTGTTATAAACCGTCGCGGTATAAAAGTTGTTGATTTCCTGGTAAGACGCCGGGCGCACGGGGTGCGCCATGGGACCCGCGTCCTCGCTGAACTGGTGGTTGCGTAAACCGCGCACGTCGCTGATACGCTGAATCGCACGGGAAAACATGTCGGCACTGAATTCCTGGTCACGAAACACGGTCAGGCCCTCTTTCAGGCTCAGCTGAAACCAGTCTCGACATGTGACCCGGTTACCTGTCCAGTTGTGAAAATACTCGTGCGCGATCACCCCTTCGATGGCCAGGTAATCATCATCCGTTGCGGTGTGCGAATTCGCCAGCACGTACTTGGTGTTGAATACGTTGAGTCCCTTGTTTTCCATCGCCCCCATGTTGAAATCATCCACCGCGACGATCATGTAAAGGTCGAGATCATATTCGAGACCATAAACCTCCTCATCCCAACGCATCGCTTTTTGCAGCGATCGCATCGCGTGATCACATTTGTCCCGATTATGGTGCTCGGTAAAGATTTGCAGCTGTACCTCCCATCCTGAACGCGTCGTGAACCGGTCCTCTATGCAGGCGAGATCCCCGGCAACCAGCGCAAACAAATAGCTCGGTTTTGGATACGGGTCGTGCCAGCTTACCCAGTGGCGATCATCGGTTTGCCCCCCGTCGACGCGGTTGCCGTTCGATAGCAATACAGGATAGGTACTTTTGTCGGCATGAATCTCGGTACTGAATACTGACATCACGTCGGGACGATCGAGGTAATAGGTAATGTAGCGAAAACCTTCCGCCTCGCACTGGGTACAAAAGTTTCCGTTCGAAAGGTAGAGACCCTCAAGGCGGGTATTTTCCGCGGCGTCAATCTCGACTTCACAGCTGAATTCGAAGTGACCGGGGACTGACTTGACGGTCAGCGTTTCCGATCCCAGTTTATAATCATCAGGTTGCAGCAGTTTTCCATCCACGCGCAGCTCGATCAGTGTCAGCTCGACTCCGTCGAGAACCAGTTCGTTGCCTTTACCGGTCGCTGTGCGGCGCATCTGCAGCCGGCTGATGACCCGGGCCCGGCGCGCTTCGAGATGAAACACCAGCTCCGTTTTCGTGATCTCGTAGGCAGGTGGCTGATAGTCTTTTAAGTACTTGCGCAGGTGCTGATCGGTTTTCATTTCGGAAGCCTGAAAAGAGGTCGCATAAGTGTACCCTAAGGAGTATCATTCGCGGCATTTTTCATCACCGGAGATTTTTTAAATGACGGTTGAACGCACTCTTTCAATCATTAAACCCGACGCCGTTGCCAAGAACGTTATTGGCGAAATTTACAATCGCTTCGAAAAAGCCGGCCTGTGCATCATAGCGGCCCGCATGGAACACTTGAGCGCCGAGAAAGCGGGTGAGTTTTATGCAGTGCATAAGGAGCGGCCTTTTTACGGCGACCTGGTCGAATTCATGACCTCGGGACCCGTCATGGTGCAGGTACTCGAGGGCGAGGACGCGATCGCGAAGAACCGCGAGGTTATGGGTGCTACCAACCCGGCTGATGCCGCGCCCGGCACGATCCGCGCAGATTTTGCACAAACGGTCGATGAAAACGCGGTGCACGGTTCGGATGGAACCGAAACCGCCAGCGCAGAGATCGAATTCTTTTTCGGTAGCGACGGTATCTGCCCGCGCACCCGGTAACAGTCTTTAACAATCCGCGGATTCAGGGTCAGCCGAAACCTGGCCTGCGTGGATTGCCTGGTGCTGCCACCAGGCGGGCAAATCGGCAATCGAGTCGAGTACGGCATACGGTTTTATCTCACCGTCCAGATCGGCGTTGCGAAATTTCCCCGTCCTGACCTGGATGCCACGAATTCCGCACTTTTGTGCAGCATCGATATCACCGACAATGTCGTCCCCAATCATATAAGTCTGCACGGCTGTGCATTGTAAAATAGCCAGCGATGACTCGAAAAAAGCCGGAGCCGGTTTACCGACCACGATAGCTTCACAGGATGCGGCGTGTTCCAGTGCCTTGACGAAGGGTGCGACATCCAGTTGCAGGCCATCCCGACCGCGCCAGTAACGTGTCATTCCGAGCGCGATCAACTGTGGTCTCGGATACTGCATCAAAAACCGAAAGGCGCAGTTCAGTAAACGAAAATCCCAGGCTTCACCCAGATCGCCAATAATCACGGCATCGACGGCTACGTCCTGCTCCAACGCTATCGATTCAATATCGCCAAAATCCTGTTGTGTGCCAGAAGGAACGAATAAAGCCACTCTCCGTAACTGGTGTTCATCGAGCCATTGAGTCGCAGCGACAACTGGGGTCATGACTTCGTCAAGTTGCGCACTGAATCCCAGGCTTGCAAATTTTTCCAGTAATGCCTGGCGGGACCGCGAGGTAGTATTTGTTACGAATAAATGAGGTATCTGCTGCTGTCTGATCCAGCCGAGCGCGTCGACCGCGCCCGTGATCAGGCGATCGTTCTGGTAGATGACGCCGTCAAGGTCAATCAATAAACCATTGTGGGCAACCTTGTTATCCCCCATGACCTTCTGAATTCTAACCAATCAACCCTGATTCCAAATTCACGCAAACCTCTACGGAAAAGTCTCCGAAGTGAATTTCTTGATGTTGTACTGCCCCATCACAATCCAACGCGGCGTGGCCTTTCCGGTTCCGGCAAGCTGCAGGCCAGGATGTCTTGCAACAACTCTCGTCAGGCTGGCTTCCTGTTCCGGATCGACGTCAACGATAAACACGTGTTTGCCCTGGCGCAACTGCGATTCAAAACGCTTGAAATCACGATGCGGGACCTGAATGCCGTATAATCCGCCGGACCAGGCGCCAAATCCAAACAATACCACTGCCAAAAATATAAATGGCATCCAGGTATAGGTATCGGGCCAATCGGTATAGGCAGTTACTATCAGTACCAGTGCAGCCAGCGCAATCCCGATCCAGGTCCCAACGATGACGCCATGAACTACATCTTTCTTGAATACAGATTCAATATTGTGCAAATGGTCATGGGTTTCTACTGCAGTGTCGTCCCGGCTGAATACATGAATTTGCGGTCGGTGTACACCGCTTGATTCGAGTTCCTCCTCGATTCGCTCGAGGTCATCCAGATCCTCGCTGACATAGAAATGCCTTTTCATGCTGTATCCCCCCGTAGTTACGAGTTGCAATCCAGAATACGCCTGTAACGGGGTCGAATCAAGTTGACCAGATTAGGCTATATTATTGTTAACTCTCACTAGGGCAACCTGTTCCGGAGCATTGATTCATGCTAATGTCCGTCGCTGTCCGATAATTGCAGAACATACTTTTTTCATGAGAATCGAAGACGACAGCAAGCTCGATTACAAGGATGTTTTGATCCGACCCAAGCGTAGCACGCTGGGCAGCCGCAAGGACGTGGAACTGGAGCGCGAATTCACGTTTCGCAACTACCAGTCCGATAATGAAGAGCACTACCGCGGCATCCCGATCATGGCCTCCAACATGGATGGTGTCGGTACCTTTGAGATGGCCGACAGCCTGGCCGGCATGGGATTGTTTACCTGCCTGGTTAAAAATTACGAGGCCGATGCGCTGATCGAGTTTTTTAGCACAGGCGATATCGGTCGCCGCGAAAATGTTGCTTATTCGACCGGCATTACCAGTCAGGATTTCGATAAATTCAAAGCAGTTTGCAGGAAAACCGGCACCGGTTTGAAATACGTTTGTGTCGATGTCGCCAACGGCTACTCCGAGCGCTTTTCCGATTTCATCAAGCAAGTGCGCGACGCCTATCCGGGCATTGTCATCATTGCGGGCAACGTCGTTACCGGCGAAATGACCGAGGAGTTGATATTAAGCGGCGCCGACATCGTCAAGGTCGGGATCGGTCCCGGCAGCGTCTGCACGACCCGAATCCAGACCGGCGTTGGATTTCCACAACTCTCGGCGGTTATCGAATGTGCCGACTCGGCGCATGGCCTCGGCGGTCATATTATTGCTGACGGTGGCTGCACCTGCCCCGGCGACCTGGCCAAGGCATTCGCCGCTGGTGCCGATTTTGTCATGCTCGGTGGCATGCTTGCGGGTCATGACGAGGGCGGAGGCGAGATCATTACGCGCTATTACCGGACCGGCGAAGTCACCAAAACCGACGCGGGCCTGGAAGACGTGATCGAGGAACGCAAGTTCGTCAACTTTTATGGTATGAGCTCAAAAGCAGCCAACGAGAAGCATTTCGGCGGTCTCAAGGAATATCGTTCCTCCGAAGGTCGCGAAATACAGGTGCCCTATCGCGGCAAAATCGAAAACACGATACAGGACCTGCTCGGTGGTGTTCGCAGCACCTGCACCTATGCCGGCGCCAAGAAACTGAAGTGGCTCAGCAAGTGCACAACCTTCGTCAAGACCAGCGAGCAATTCAACTCGGTTTTCGCCGACCACTAATGTCTATAGACATTGTCTCGGGGAGCGCATCCGCTTATCCGTGATTTCCCCAAACTAATCCGAATACAGGATTACAGCTCGCGCCGCACCAGCATCGCTATAGCTTTCGTCTTGTTAGATTAATTCAATTAAGGTGTCAGCACTGATGGCAAATTTGTCTCGGGGAACGTCTGAAAAAGTGTAGCGCGGCAGGGACGCCGCGCTCCAAGCGATTCCATGGATGGACCAACCGGCGTATGCGCCGGTTGGCAGCGCCTTTTTCATACGTTCCCCGAGACAAATTTTTTCAGGAGTTGCGGCGCCAGGCGTGGAACTTGGCCACCCACTCTAGCAGGCGCTCCGGCACGTGTGCGCGTTTCCACTCACCAGCCGCGTACTTGTTGGCCTCGGCCAGCGTCGGATAGATATGTATGGTGCCGAGAATCTTGTTCAGGCCCAGGCCATGCCGCATCGCCAGCACGTACTCAGCAATCAGGTCGCCGGCGTGCTCGCCGACAATGGTAACCCCCAGGATCCGGTCCTTGCCGGGCACGGTCAACACCTTGACGAAACCATGAGCCTCGCTGTCCGCAATAGCACGATCGAGATCATCGATGCCGTAGCGCGTGACCTCGTACTTGATGCCCTGCTCCTGCGCATCGCTTTCGTTCAATCCAACCCGCGCAATTTCCGGCTCGGTGAAGGTCGCCCACGGGATAACCGAGTAATCTGCCTTGAAACGCCTGACAATGCCAAACAACGAGTTGACCGACGTGTACCAGGCCTGGTGGGCACCAACATGGGTAAACTGGTAGGGCCCGACGACATCGCCACAGGCATAAATCGTCGGGATACTGGTTTGCAAATACTCGTTTACCTCGATGGTCCGGTTCGGATTCAAACGTACACCGATTTCTTCAAGCCCAAACCCGCTTGACCTCGGGGATCTGCCTACGGCCACAATCAACGCGTCAAATTCAATTTCAATCTCGCCATCCTTGTTCTCTGCGATCATGCAATCCTTACCGTCACGCTTGATAAATCGTTTCGCAGTATGAGCGGTTAGAATCCGCACCCCTTCGTCGGTAAATTTTTGCTGCACCATCTCGGAAATTTCCGGATCTTCCCGCAGCAGAATTCGGGGCAGCATTTCAACTTGTGTTACTTCAACACTGAGGCGGGCAAAGGCCTGAGTTAACTCGGCTCCGATCGGGCCTCCACCGAGAACGGCAAGCTTGCCGGGTTTGTTGCGCATATCCCAGAGATTATCCGAAGTGTAATAGTCAACATGGTCTATGCCTTCGATAGGCGGCACAAAAGGTCGCCCACCAGTAGCTACGACGATATTACGGGTGCGAATTGTGTCGCCG
>JAOTYD010000041.1 GCA_029862005.1 Gammaproteobacteria bacterium
TATTGACGCCGAAGACTATGCGCTGTCGTTGAAACAAACACAGGAAGATCTAAAAGCCAGCCGGTCGTCGCTTAGAGAACTGGAAGCGGAGCAAAAATCAACGCAACGTTCACTCGAGCTGGCGCAGAAAAACCTCACCGTTGGCGAGGCCGAGCTTACCCGCCTCAGAGATGTTTATCAAAAGCAGCTGATCGCCAAGTCAACCCTCGATGCCGAGGAGCAAAAGACGATCCAGCTGCGCCAACAGGTTGAAGATCTGCAGGGCCGGATGAACAGTTATGAAAGTCGCCGGCAGTCGATCGAGGCACAGATCGCGCGTGCCGAACAGGAAGTACAAAACCGCGCCACGATCCTCGGCCGTACCGAAATTACATTACCGTTCGACGCGCGTATCGGCATGGTCAGCGTCGACCAGAACGAATTCGTCACTGTGGGTTCGGCGCTGTTCGAGGCCATCGATTTGAAAGGTGTCGAAATCCGCGCGCAGTTACCGATCGAATCGATGCGCAAACTGGTCAGTCATCTCGAGAATCGCGTGCCATTGAATCGCCAATTCGTGCAGACCGGGGGACGCATTAACGAGAGCCTGGGCCTCTCGGCGCGTGTCAGGCTGGTCAGCGATTTACCGGACGCGGTTTGGGAGGCGCGCGTGCTGCGTGTCAGCGAAGCTATCGATGCGACTCGGCAAACGCTCGGCGTCGTCGTCGGTATCGACAATCCCTATGAAAAGATTATTCCCGGCAGGCGACCGCCGCTGCTCAAGGGAATGTTTACCGCGATCGATCTGTTGGCGCCCGAGCAGTCAGCGATGGTGATTCCGCGCAAGGCCGTGCACGAGGGGCGCGTTTATATTGCCGACGATGACGATCGGCTCGAAATCCGGCCGGTCGAAATTCAACTCACCCAGGGTGACCTGGTGATCGTGCGCAGCGGTATCGAGGCCGGCGAACGTGTCGTCATCACCGACCTGACCCCGGTGATCGAGAGTATGCCGCTCGAGGTCCACCCTGCGTCCGACGTTGAAAACTACCTGCGCCGTCGCGCAGTCGGAGCCGATTGATGATTCGCTATTTCGCGGCCCATCCCACGATTGCGAACATCCTGATGTTCATCATCCTGTTGCTGGGCATCGCGGCGCTTCCTAGCCTCAATAAGGAAACCTTTCCCGAAATCAATTTGTTCAAGGTGCAGGCCACGGTCAATTACCCCGGGGCGAGTGCCTCCGAAGTCGAGGAAGGAATCTGCAACCGGCTCGAAGACGCTACCGACGGCATCAGTTTTCTCAAGGAGCGCAGCTGTGAGGCGCGCGACAATGTCGGCATCATGGTGCTGGAAATGCAGGAAGATGAGAACCTGCAGCAGTTCATTGACGACATCAATTCGGCGGTCGATGGTATAACCGATTTTCCCGATGACGCCGAGGATCCGCTGATCGATGAACTCGGCCGCACCTCGGCGGTGGTCAGCGTTGCGATCAACGCCGATCTGTCGCAGTCGGAACTGAAGGCGCTGGCGGAGCACTACCGTGACCGGTTGCTGACACTGCCGGAAATACCGATGGTCGACGTCAGTGGATTTTCGACGCATGAACTCAGCGTACGCGTTAAAGCCGAAACGCTGCAACAATATCGGCTTAGCATCCAGGATATTGCCAACCTGATTCAACAACAGGCACTGGATTTGCCGGCGGGCATCCTCGAGGCCGACCAGCGCTCCTACCAGATCCGCGTCGAGAACGAACGCCGCAACGTCGAGGAACTGGCCGATCTGGTAGTGCTCCACGACGACCGGGGCGGTCGTCTGCGGCTCGGCGAGATTGCTACCATCACCGATGAATTTACCGATGAGGAAGTGCGTGTCGATCTGGACGGCCGACCGGCGGCGCTGCTGCAGGTCAGGAAAAATTCCGGCGACGATACTTTGACCGTGTATAACGCGGTCCAGGATTTCATCGATGCCGAAAACCGCGTGCTCCCGGAATCGACGCGCCTCGTGATCACGCAGGATACGGCATCGATTGTCGAGGACCGGCTGCAGCTGCTGGTGCGTAACGGCTGGCAGGGGCTGCTGCTGGCAACGCTGGCGCTGTTCCTGTTCTTCAGCTGGCGCTACACTTTCTGGGTGGCGCTCGGATTGCCAATCTCCTTCATTGGTGGGTTGATGGTGATGAGCTTGTTCGGTATCAGCATTAACATGATTTCGATGGTTGCGCTGCTGATGGCGATCGGAATATTGATGGATGACGCCATCGTCATTTCGGAGAGTATCGAAAACGAATACCGCTCCGGCAAACCACCACTGGAGGCGGCAGTTAACGGCATCGAAAAAGTCGGCCGCGGCGTGCTGTCCTCGTTCGCGACCTCGGCGATGCTGTTCGGCAGCCTGCTGTTTTTGCAGGGGCACATCGGCCAGGTCATGAGCGTGCTCCCGGTGGTGCTGCTGTCGGTTCTGACCATCAGCCTGGTGGAAGCTTTTTTGATATTGCCGCATCACCTGGTGCACTCCCTACAGCGTCACGGGCAGCAGGACAAACCCGGCTGGCGCAATACTTTCGAAGACAGATTCGAGCGCCTGCGCGCTGGCGTTGGCAAATTCGCTGATCTCGCGATCAGCTACCGTTACCTTACGCTCGGGATCACATTCGGCCTGTTCGTGATCACTATGAGCCTGTTCCCGGCCGGCCTGATCAAATTCAAGGCGTTTCCCGATCTCGAGGGCAACGTGCTAGAGGCGCGTCTCATCCTGCCGCAGGGCACCCCCTTCGACCGCACCGAGGCAGTAGTCGCCGAACTGCTAGCGAGCCTGCGCGAGGCCGAGCGGCAGTTACCGCCCGAACCCGAGGGCGAGTTGATCCGCCACGTCCAGGTGTTTTACAGCAATAACGCCGACGCCGGCGAGACCGGCGCGCACCTCGCAACCATCAGCCTGGACCTGCTCGACTCGGAACAGCGCAATACCTCATTGAACGAGTTACGGCGTCGCTGGCTCGAGACTACCGGGACGATTTCGGAGGCGGTTTCGGTGCAGTTCAAGGAACCGGTATTGGGCCCGGCGGGGCAGGCGATCTCGATTCGCTTACAGCACGACGACTTGCAGCAATTGTCCAACGCGTCCTGGGAACTGCAGACCTGGCTCGAGGGTTACCCCGGGGTTTCCAACGTCATGGATGATTTGCGCCTGGGCAAGCCGCAGTTCACGGTGAGCCTGCGGCCCGGCTCGCTGGCGTCGGGGCTCAATGCGCAACAGCTCGCACAGCAATTGCGTGCCGCCTACCAGGGCGTCAAGGTTGACGATGTTTATCGCGGTCGCGAGGCTTACGAAATCAACGTCAAACTCGATACCGACCGCGAAAATGCGCTGCGCAATTTTGAGCAGCTCAGCCTGTTCAATAACCAGGGCGTCGATATTCCGCTCAGCGCGATCGCCGATATCGACGCTAAACGCGAGTTTTCGCGCATTAATCGCATCAATCATCAGCGCACTGTTACCATCAGCGGCGACATCGACCCCGATATTGCCAACACCAACGAGATCATCGGCGATACCCGCAAACGTTTTCTCACCGGCTTGCAACAACGCTATCCCGGAATGTTCATCAGCCTCGAGGGCGAAGTCAAAAACGCGCGCGAAACCAACCAGTCGATACTGACCGGATTCGTACTCGGCATATTTGGAGTTTACTTCCTGTTGAGTTACCAGTTCCGCAATTACCGCGAGCCGCTGGTGGTGTTGATTAATATTCCACTGGCGCTGATCGGCGTGGTTTGGGGCCATAAACTGATGGGCCTCGATATTACCATGCCGAGCATGATCGGCTTCGTTTCGCTCGCGGGTGTCGTGGTCAACGATTCGATTCTGCTGGTCGAATTTGTCAAGCGCCGCAGCCTCGAGGGTATGGTGTTGCACGATGCAGCCGGGCAGGCGGTGCGCGATCGTTTTCGTGCGATCTTTTTGACCTCGGTCACCACGATTGCGGGCATGTTGCCGTTACTTTCGGAGACCAGCCTGCAGGCACAGGTGTTGGTGCCGCTGGTCGCGAGTGTCGTGTTCGGCATGATTTCATCGACGTTCCTGTTGCTACTGGTATTGCCAGCCGCCTACGCAATAATGGAGGACCTGGGAATTCGCGAGGTCGACGAAGACGAGATGGTGTTCATCGAGCAAACCGGGACCTGAGTTACATTGCTGTCGTCCAGCTTAACCAATCGACTCTAGGAGCGGGATAAGGAGCGCCGGCCTCGAGGCTTGACTGGTTTACGATTTTCCCAGGCTGTCGATGACAGCAGTGGTATCCGGGCGGACGTTACGCCAGATGAGAAAAGCCTCGGCTGCCTGCTCTACCAGCATGCCAATCCCGTCGAAGGCCTTTGCCGCCCCATGAGCCTGTGCCCAGTCAACGAAAGCCGTCGCTGCGCTGAGGTTATACATCATGTCGTAGCAGGCGGTACCTGCACTCATCACGGCTTCCGTTAGCGGTGGAACTTCGTTGTCGAGACCAGCCGCGGTACCGTTGATTATGAGGTCGAATTTTTCCGAGCCGAGCGCCTCGTAAGCGACCGCATCGAGTTCACCACGGCTACCAAAATCGCGCACCAGCGTGATCGCTTTTTCGAGCGTTCGATTCGCAATGACGACGCAGGCGGGGGAATGTGCGAGGATCGGACCGAGTACGCCGCGAACCGCGCCCCCTGCGCCAAGCACCAGGATGCGCTGGTTTTCGATCGCAACCTGCAAGTTATCGAGCAGGTCTCGTACCAGGCCCACGCCATCGGTATTGTCCCCGGCAATACTGCCGTCGGGCTGAAAGGTCAGGGTATTGACCGCACCGGCATCCGTGGCGCGAGGACTTCGCTCGTCGCACAGTTCCCAGGCTTCGCGCTTAAAGGGTACCGTGACGTTGAGGCCGCTGAATCCCTGCTGTTGCAGATCCCGTATTCCTTTGCTAAACGAATCGACGGCAAGCTCGATCGCCCGGTAGCTGATCTTTTGCCCGGTCTGCGCGGCAAACTCGGTGTGGATTCGGGGCGACAGGCTGTGCGAGACTGGATGACCAACCACGGCATAGGAATCGACATGATCGGGTGCGATCACTAAGTCTCTTTCAACCAGGTAGCCGCCTGCTTGGCAAAGTAGGTCAGAATCCCGTTGGCGCCGGCACGTTTTATCGATAGCAATGCTTCCAGCACGCAGGCTTTCTCGTCGATCCAGCCGTTCTGACCGGCTGCTTTCAACATGGCATACTCACCGCTTACCTGGTAGACGAAGGTGGGGAACTGCAGTTCTTCGCTGACCCGGCGCACGATGTCGAGGTAGGGCAGACCCGGTTTGATCATGACCATGTCGGCGCCCTCGTCGATGTCAAGTACGACCTCGTGCAGGGCTTCGTTGCTGTTCGCGGGATCCATTTGATAGGTATATTTATTGCCACTACCGAGGTTGCCGGCCGATCCAACCGCATCACGGAACGGTCCGTAAAAACTGGAGGCGTACTTGGCCGCATAGGCGAGGATGCGGGTATTCAAATGACCGGTCGACTCCAATGCTTCACGAATCGCAGCGATGCGTCCGTCCATCATGTCGGAGGGCGCGACTACGTCGGCCCCGGCTTCTGCGTGCGACAGCGCCTGCTTTACCAGGGCCTCGACGGTGGCGTCATTAGTAACATAGCCGTTTTCATCCAGTAAACCGTCCTGCCCGTGACTGGTATAGGGATCGAGTGCCACATCGGTAATGACGCCGAGGTCGGGCTGAGCGGTCTTCAGTGCACGCACCGCGCGTTGCACCAGGCCGTCCGGATTCCAGGCTTCATCGGCGCTATCGCTCTTGCCGGATGCTTCTACCACGGGGAACAATGCGATCGCCGGTATGCCGAGGCGAGCCACTTCGTTCGCTTCTTCGAGTAGCAGGTCGATGCTGACACGTTCGATACCGGGCATGGATTCAACCGCAACGCGCTGTTGCTCGCCATCGACTATGAACATTGGATAAATAAAGTCGTTGGGGCTCAACGAGTGCTCCCGCATTAAGCGCCGGGAGAAATCATCACGGCGCATGCGCCGTTTGCGGGTATAGGGATAACTGGACACGATTTTGTCTCTGCTGGAGATAATTAATTCAAATATCGCATAATTATAGCCCACTGGACAGGCTACCAGGGTTGTCATCGGCGAACAGGTGATCATCTAGTGAGAGTTGGAGGTTTATCGGGTTCACGCGGGCCGCTCAGGTTTTCGCGTGCATGATGGAATCTGGCGCGGGTATCACGAGGACTGGTGCGGGTATAATTGCCCAGGTCTAGACGTTGCGTATCAGCCAACGCACCAGGTCGGTCCAGAGGCGACTAATTTGCTTTTTGGTCGGCATGATGCCGGAATGTGGCAATTCCAGTGTTATCACCGGAACGCCGAGATGAATCCCGGCATAGTTACCCAGTGATCCCGGATACGTGCCCATCAGGTTTTTATACAAGTGCCCGATGCGTCTGGGGGCGTTGTTTCGATCGGGCGCGTCGTAATCAACCAGCGAGTGGGGTGCATGCACCGCAACCACGACATTCGGCTTGAACTGATCGATCTCCTGGTGTAACCAGTTGGTTTCCGGTTCACTGAGCGGATAAGGTCCGGGATAACGCCGCGCGTTTTCATAGGTCCTAACTTTCCAGTAGTCGAGGGCTGCTCCATTTTGGCTATCGGGGGTAGAGAAATTGCGATTCAGATCGACACCGTTGGCATTGGTGCGTTGATGCCGGGATTGCAACGCACCGTCAGGATTCATGAGCGGATTGATGCGCCAGTGAAACAGGCCGGAGTGGTGTTTTTCAAGGATGTGCATCCATTTGAACACGATGCTGATCGAGGCAAGTTCATCACCGTGGGTACCTCCCACGAGCAGTATGCGACCCTGGGGTTTGCGTCGCTTGAGTGGCGGGTATTCCTTGATCATTAACGGCATCCCGTCGACCGAGCTGTGGCCGGTTGGCTTCATTTCGAGATTTGCGCATTCCTCGTAACCCACGCTCGCGAGTTTGTTGGCGATCTTCTGGCAGACTGGATCAGCGATATTCGAAGCACTTGCGACACAACAGAACAGGGTAAAGCAGAGCAATATTCCTGGGCGCCGTTTAGTCATCAAGCGTTATTGTTTTCAGCTTGTTGAAGGTGGTGATGTCGCCCTTGGGGAAAGCACGGTTGAGTAACCGCAAAGTGTTTTCAGCCTCGTATTCCAGGGCACTTTGTTGCGCCAGGCTTGCAAAGTTTCGGTTATTGCGATTGACGATTTTCAAACGTGGGGCCTTGATCGCATCAATTTGCGCCTGGTTAAGGCGCCGAAAGCTTTGATTAATGTCGAGCAGCTTTTTATCGGTGTCGGGAAAGTGATCTTTGCTTGAGGTACCGAAAAGGGTCAGCGCTTGCGAATTCTCGAGCGCAATGGCACTCACGCGTGCAGGTTGGTAATCGCCGCCACGCGGCTTGACCCGGGTACTTGCGGTAACCCCGTAAGCCTTCGTGCTGACCTTCAATTCCTTGCTTTGGGTCAGGCGTTTTAACATCCCGTCCAGCGTTTCATTCTTTTTTAGCGGCATCACCCCGATCTGCACCAGGGCACCGGTCTTGGGATTCCTGGCTTCGAGGAACTGGGGATTGTTGTCGACCTTCCAGCCCCTGGGCAACTGCAGGCCGATGCCGAGCTCGGGATGTGCAAAGCGGTTATTGGTGACGATACCCTGCTTGACGCTGGGACCCCAGAGCATGCCATCGATCATCTTTTCATAGCCTGCCTGATTGTTATCGCGGTAGGTTTTGACAGAAAGTTTTTTGGCTTTCCGAACCACGGTTTTAAGACGATCATCGTTGCGCGGATGCGTCGAAAATACACCATGATAAATATTGGGTTGGCGGTTCTCACTGGCTGCCAGCGCTTTTTCATAAACCTCCTGGTCCTTGAGTACGCCGATGACTTCGAGCATATTCTCCGGGTCATAGCCGGCAATATGCAGATATTCGGCACCCAGGCGATCCGCCTCCAGCTCGTGATCGCGACCGTAGCCGCGAATCAAACCAGTACTGAGCTGCTGACTGAGATTCCCCAGTGCTTGATCGCCGGTGGTGGCGGCGACCAGAATGCTGAGTATGTTCGATGCCAACTGGCCGCCTTGCTGGCGCACCGAGTGGCGCGCAGTGACGTGCCCGATTTCATGTCCGATCACACCGGCGAGCTCTGCCTCGGAGCCGAGGTAGGCCATGATACCGCGCGTGACGTAGACATAACCGCCGGGCAGGGCGAACGCATTTATGTCCGGGGAATCCAGCACCGTAAAGGTAAACTTGAGGTTTTCGCGATGGCTCTTTGCCGCCAGTTCCTGGCCGATCCGGTTCACATATTGTTGTAGCGCAGGATCATCGTAGATGCCGTAGGTGGCAATTATTTCCTTATGGTAACGCCGCCCCTGGTTGATTTCTTCGGCTTCCGAAATTGTCACAAAATCCTGTTTTCCGGTTACCGGATTGATCGCACAGGCGCTGAGTGCAAAGCTCAACATTAGAATCAGTAGAGTGGCGTACTTCATGCGTGAATTATTGGGTGCTAATGCAGTTTATTCAAGACAAAAAAAAGGGCGCCTGGGCACCCTCTCATGGAATCGATTCGCGTTATGACTTGCCGTAGCGCTGACGGAATTTATCTACCTGCTTTGCGGTTTGCAGAATGTGCTGCTTGCCCGTGTAAAAGGGATGCGACTGGCTTGAAATCTCGAGTTTCAGCAATGGATATTCTTTCCCGTCTTCCCACTTGATGGTTTCCTTGGTGGGTACCGTCGACCGGGTCAGGATTGCAAAATCAGACGAGATGTCCTGGAACACGACGTCCCTGTATTCGGGATGGATTTCTGGTTTCATGATGCAAGTGCTATCTGGGCTGGCGTTAAAGGGCGGGAATTTTGACCTTTTGGTAGTAAAAGTGCAAGTTTTTTCTGGCTGCTACCGCGCCTTTTCGTTTTTAACTTAGGCATGGAACTTAAAGTGATTTATAAGTAATTAATCATAAAACCCTGAACCGATTATTCACCGTGATTTTATCCACAAAAACTGTGGATAAGTTTGTGCATAACTATGATCGATGTCAGCCAGGGCCTGTTGAAACCTTGGTTTTTGTTAGATTAGTCATTTTTTAACCACCTGATAAAAGGGATAAAAATCAATTATTTAGCAAACCCGGGTGTATTCCAGCGAAAAATCGAAAAAACAACTTGACATTTTTTCGAGTTAAATTTTCAGTTGTGAATAATTCCCTCCGCAGAATCGAAGAAGGGCCTTCTTTTTGGGGTCTGCTGGCGTAAAAACAGGGTTTGCAGGTCGTTTAAATGACAAAATCCCAGTACCGTGGGGGTGATTTTTTCGTGATCAAAAACGACCAGGCCCTTGTCGCGGGCCAGTTCCAGCCCGGGCAACACCGAATTTAGCGGTAGCCCGGTGTTGTCGCGAAACAGTCGAACCGGAAAACCGTGTCTGAGCCGCAGCGCGTTGAGCATGAATTCGAACAACAGATCGTCTTCGTCGAGCTTGGTTTCGCTGGTAATGGTGCCGTGACCACCCTGTTCAAGGTAGGCTCGCGGCTGGCGTTGGCGTATCCGCCGGATCACGCGGTTTTCGCCAGCGATTGTAATCTTGCCGTGTGCGCCGGCACCGATGCCGAGGTAATCGCCGAACTGCCAGTAGTTCATATTGTGCTCGCACTGCTTTTTCTCGAGGCTGTAAGCTGAAACTTCGTACTGTCGATAACCGTTCCTTTCGAGCAGGGACTGGCAGGCGTTTTGCTGTTCCCAGCTTAAATCGTCATCCGGCATATCTGTCGGGGGAGCGTGGTGAAACAGCGTGTTCGGTTCGATTGTCAGTTGATAGTGCGATATGTGCTCGGGACCAAGCTCGATTGCCCGCCCGAGGTCGTCACTGGCATCGGCGACACTTTGTGCGGGCAGCCCGAACATCAGGTCCAGGTTGATGTTCTCGAAACCCGCTTCGCGTGCCATCGCAAAGGCGCGCAATGCCTGGTTGCCATCGTGCACGCGACCGAGCACCCGCAGGTTTTGATCGTTGAAACTTTGTACCCCGATGGAGAGCCGGTTAACGCCGGTCTGACGGTAGCCCCGATAGTTTGCGGCATCGGCGCTGCCCGGATTCGACTCGATCGTAATCTCGACCGCCGGTGCGAAATTCAGCAACGCGCGCAGTCCTGACATCAGGTTTTCGATGGCAGCCGCGGAAAAAAGCGAGGGGGTGCCGCCGCCGATAAATATGGTCTCGATGGAACGCCCCCAAACCAGTGGTAAATCCTGCTCCAGGTCGTTCAGCAAGGCCTCGACATACTCCTGTTCCGGGATCGTCTCCGCCTGGTGTGAATTAAAGTCGCAGTAGGGACATTTCTTTGTGCACCAAGGCAGGTGAATATACAGTCCCAGCGGCGGATTGCTGTTAAACACCTTGCTCGACCAGCTTGCGCTTTAGCTCTGCCAAGGCCTTGCCGCGATGACTCAGGCGATTCTTTTCTGCGGCGCTTAGCTGTGCGCTGGTGCATCCTCGGTCGGGCAGGAAAAAGTAGGGATCGTACCCGAAGCCGCCGTCACCCGCGGGTTCGAGCTGGATTATGCCTTCCCAGCTACCCTCGCAGATTAGTGGTGACGGGTCAGCGGCGTGGCGCATCAAGACGATTACGGCGCGATATCTTGCGCTACGCTGCCGGGAAGGTATGTCGCTTAACTTTTCAACCAGCAGGGAATTGTTGTCGGCATCGCTGGCACCGGGTCCTGAAAAGCGCGCGCTGTAAACCCCGGGCGCGCCATGGAGTGCATCAACTTCTATTCCGGAGTCATCCGCCAGTGCCGGCAAGTCGGTAAGGGCGGCTGCGTGTCGTGCCTTGATAATCGCATTCTCGACGAAAGTGGTCCCGGTTTCGGCGACCTCGGGCACGTCGAATTCAGACTGGGCATGCAGCTCATAGCCGAGATCCCCGAGGAGTGCCGATAGCTCCTTCAGCTTGCCGGGATTTCCGGATGCCAGTACCAGCCGTTTCACGCCTGTAACTGGAATTCAAAGATACGATTAATACCGGCACGCGCCAGGCTAAGCATGCTGTTCAATTCCTGGTCGCTAAAAGCGGCTGCCTCGGCAGTGCCCTGGACTTCAATAAATCCGCCCTGGTTGTTCATAACAACATTCATATCGGTTTCCGCGCTCGAGTCTTCGGCATAGTCGAGATCGAGTACCGCCTCACCATCGTAAATGCCCACCGAAATTGCGGCTACCTGGCATTCGACCGGATTCAGTTCAAGCTCACCCGCGTCGATTAACCCCTGTATCGAATCGGAAAGTGCCACCCAGGCGCCAGAGATAGCCGCTGTGCGTGTGCCACCATCGGCCTGAATGACGTCGCAATCGACCGTGATCGTGCGTTCTCCGAGTTTTTTAGTGTCGATACTGGCGCGTAACGCGCGTCCGATAAGACGCTGTATCTCCATCGTGCGCCCTCCCTGTCGCCCGGCACTCGCTTCGCGCCGCATACGATTACCGGTAGATCGCGGCAGCATACCGTATTCGGCCGTGACCCAGCCCTTGCCCTGGCCACGTAAAAATCCGGGCACCGAGTTTTCTACCGAAGCGGTGCAGATTACGCGGGTATCACCGAACTCAATCAGCACCGAACCGTCGGCATGTTTAATATAGTTTCGGGAAATCCTGACCGGTCTCAGCTCGTCCGCTGCACGCGCACTGGGTCGCATTATGTCGTCTCCGTAAAATGAGCGGCAATTATACTCATCCAGCTTATAGCCGTCCGCAACATTTGGTTTTGATTTGATATGTGGTTTAAGGGAATCGGGAAAATAGGCTATGATGCCACCTGCAATTACTCTGAGACTCATATTGTGATACGAAGCATGACCGGCTTTGCCCGGGTAGAGGAGACCAACGAAGCCGGATCGATTATCTGGGAACTGCGCTCGGTCAATCATCGCTACCTCGAGCCCGGCATCAAGGTACCGGAAGACTTCAGGCACCTCGAGCCCGAAATCCGCAAGCTACTGCCGAAATACCTGGCGCGCGGCAAGATTGACCTGGGCTTGCGCTACAAGCTTGATCACAGGCAACAGCGTGACATAAGCCTGAACGAGGATATCGTGCTGAGCCTGCGCAAGGTTGAACAACAGGTTCTAAATATCGTGCATGAAGGCAGCAAGTTATCGGTTGCCGATATCTTGAGTTGGCCAGGCGTAATAGCCGACGTTGAGCGGGATTTGACCGCGTTCGATCAACTGGCAATGTCCTGTCTCAAGTCGGCCCTGAAACAGTTGCAGAAGGGTCGCGAGACGGAAGGTAAGGCACTCGATGAATCAATCCGCAGCCGCTGTGCGCAGATCAGTGGTATCGTCGCCGAAGTACGCAAGCATCGACCTGCAATGATGGATGCGCTGCGCCAGAAATGGGAAGCCAATCTTGACGAAAAATTGAAACAGTGGCGTGAAAATGCGAACCAGGACCGACTCGAGCAGGAGCTGGTTATGCTGGCGCAAAAACTCGATGTCGAGGAAGAGCTCGATCGGCTCGATACCCATGTGACCGAAGTGTTAAATGTGCTGGATCGTAATGAAGCGGTTGGTCGAAGGCTGGATTTTCTGATGCAGGAACTCAACCGGGAAGCCAATACCCTGGGGTCGAAATCCCAGGACAGTCAGACCACGCAATATGCTGTTGATCTCAAGGTCCTGATTGAACAGATGCGTGAACAGGTGCAAAACATCGAGTAACCAGTGTCCCGATTTCTGAAACTCAATATCTCTTCTTTCAGCGTGCTGGTGGTGACCGGCATGACCCTGCTGATGTTTACCTTGTGGTGCCTGTCATTGTTAGTGATGATCGATCGCCAGGGCCAACAGAATACCACGACGCTACGGCAAAACCTGCATGCACAGGTGTTGCAGTTGCAGCAAAAGCAGCATCTCTGGCTGCAATCGCAATATTACCTGCTCAGCACGCTGGCCGAGTCATCGGCCGACACCCAGGCCTTCCAGTCTTTCCTGTGGAGTTATTACCAGCGGAATCCGAGTATCTGGGCGGTCAACCTGGTGCATTTCGACCAGGAAGGGCGGCCGGTGTCGAAATCCAGTAAACCAGGTTGCCAGCAGCCGAGCCAGATGAACCGGGATAACTTCGATAATTTCCTGGTTCCACAGATTTCGAGTTGTCGTATCGATGACAAGGCATTGCTTGAAATCGCCGGTCCGGTTGCAGCCGAGGGCAATCCTGCGGTATTGCTGGTCAGCATGGATTATTTCGATTTTCTGGTCGAGTTCTCAAGCAAGTCCGGCCGCTATTTGCAGCGCGCCGCCGAGAATGAGCGAGGCATACAGTACCAGGAGTTCAACGCCGATGGTGATCGGGGTAGCCAGATTACGATTCCGGTGGGTACAGAGAAGGACGTGTTTGCCGAGCTGCACCTGGAGTTACAAACGCTGACCTTCTGGGATCTTTTCAAAAGCCAGGCGGCGATCGTGTTCGCGTTACTGGTAGTTGCCGCGTCGCTGGCGCTGGTGTTGTTACATCTGAACTTGATCAGACCCCTGCTCCAACTTGCCGAGAAGATGCACCTGGCGGCGAAGAGTCAGCAGGAGAATACGAGTGGTCGTCAAGGCACGGTCAGGCCCGGGCTCGAAGCGATGATTGACGATTTCAACGTGATGCAAAAAATGGCCAAGCGTGACCCCGTCACCGGGCTCAACAACCGCGTCATTTTTGAAGACCGCCTGTCGCAGGCAATACTCGAGGGAAAACGCAGCGGGCGCAAATATGCCCTGGTCATGATCGATATCGCGGGGCTTGACGCTTTTGCGCAGCAGCGCGGACAGTATATTGTCGACGCGTTGCTGCGACAGGTTACCCAGGGGCTACGTGAATGCTTGCGCGAGAGCGATCAGGTTGCACGTTTCGAGAGGAACCTGTTTGCGATACTGCTTGAAGTTCAACAACGCGACCAGTTGAACACCCTGGTCGAGAAAATTTACCTTTCAATCGTGCGACAGTACCAGATCTACGGGCGCGAATTTGAATTAAGGGCCTTTTTCGGAATTGCGATTTATCCCGATGACGCGGTTGACGCGGACTCACTTTACCAGAATGCCAGCAGTGCCCTGGTCGAGGCTGAAAACAGCGACTGGCCAATGCAATTTTTCCGCGATTCGGACGAGGTCATCGACACTACCGGATTTACGATGATACAGGCCATCCGTCGTGCGCTTGACAACGACGAGTTGAAACTGGTGTATCAACCGGTTGTCGACCTGGAGAGCTACGATACGATTTACCTCGAAGCACTGTTACGCTGGAAGGACCCTCAAAAGCACGAGGTATCCATCGATCAAACGATTCGACTGGCTGAACAGAATCAGTTGATCAAACCGCTAACCAACTGGATTATCGAAACGGCCTGTCGGTTTATCAGTGAATCCGACCTGGATGATTTAGCGGTCGGAATTAATTTGTCGATGATTGATCTGCACGATCGGCGGCTGCCCGAGCGCATAGAAACCTATTTAACCCAGTACCAGGTCGCGCCCAAACAAATCGTGATCGAAATAACCGAAGGTCAAATCATGCAGGATCCAGGAGAGGTGGTCGAAGTACTGTCGCATCTCGGCGTGATGGGCTTGTCGCTGTCAATTGATGACTTCGGTACCGGACAGGCTTCGCTGACCTATTTGAAGGAGTTGCCTGTCGAAAAGCTTAAAATTGACCAGTCTTTCGTACGCGATATCGCCAGTAATCCTGATGACCAGTTGATCGTCAAGGCGACGATTGAACTTGCCCATACGCTCGATTTGAAAGTAGTTGCCGAGGGTGTTGAAACGCTGGCTGTGTGCGAATTGCTCACCAGGATGCACTGCGATCATGTGCAGGGTTACTATATTAGTCACCCACTCGAGGCCGGGCAGGTTGCCGCCTGGTTCGAAACCGCGGTCAAATCAGACCTCGTTCGGAAAGGCAGTTAATCTCGTCGCCGATAATAACGTGATCCAGCACGCGGATATCAACAAGCCCTAATGCTTTCTGCAGGCGTTCGGTTATACGAATATCCGCCTGGCTCGGTTCACTGATACCGGAAGGATGGTTATGCGCGAGTATTACCGCGGCGGCGTTATCGGCTAGCGCCTGCTTGACGACTTCACGGGGAAACACCGATGCCCCGTCTATGGTGCCGCGGAACATTTCCCTAAATGCAATCACCCGGTTGCGATTATCCAGCATGAGGCAGGCAAATACCTCGTATTTGTAATCACGCAGGCGCGCACTCAGGTAGTTCCTGGTTTGTTCGGGACTGGTAAGGCAGTTACCGTGAGCGAGAGCTTCCGATAAATGCCGTCGCGCAATTTCGAGCGCCGCCTGTAACTGCACAAACTTGGCCGTGCCGAGTCCCTTGTGGCTGCATAGACTTTCTGCGTCGGCATCGAGTATGCCGCGTATCGAACCGTAATCGACTAGTAGTTGACGTGCGAGGTCCACGGCGGTGCTGCCCGCGACACCGGTGCGCAGCAATATTGCCAGTAGCTCCGCATCAGAGAGCGCTTGCGCGCCCCGGCTAACCAGTTTTTCGCGGGGCTGTTCGCCACTGGGCCATCGAGAGATAGTCACGGGTATTCCTTTACCTGCTGTCCTTAGCCGCTAAAATAGAATAAATGCAAGCGCTCATCAACAAGAAAATTCTGCTCGGAGTTACCGGCGGCATTGCTGCTTACAAGTCTGCTGAACTGGTACGCCTGCTAGTTAAGGCAGGCGCCGAGGTGCGCGTCGTGATGACACCGTCCGCGCAGGAATTCGTACAACCGCTGACGTACCAGGCCTTAAGTGGTCACCGGGTCTATATCGATTTGTTCGATGCCGAAGCGGAATCAGCCATGGATCATATCGAGCTCGCGCGCTGGTGTGACCTGCTGCTGGTGGCACCGGCCTCGGCTGATTTTATCGGCAAGATGGGTGCGGGATACGCCGATAACCTGCTGCTGACCTTATGTCTCGCAAGCAAGCGACCGGTCGCGGTGGCGCCCGCGATGAACCAGCAGATGTTCGCCAATCCGGCAACACAGGACAATTTAAATCAACTCACTGCTCGCGGGGTTCTGGTCTGGGGGCCGTCCGCCGGTGAGCAGGCCTGTGGTGATGTGGGTCCCGGTCGCATGCTCGAGCCCGAACAATTGCTGGATAACATGGTGCTGCAATTCGCACCCGGCAGGCTGCAGGGAACCAGGCTGTTGTTGACTGCCGGTCCGACCCGGGAAGCGATCGATCCGGTGCGCTATATCAGCAATCGCAGTTCAGGCAAGATGGGCTATGCGCTTGCGGAGGCCGCACTGCAGGCGGGAGCTGACGTAACCCTGGTCAGTGGCCCGGTAGCCTTAATCGCGCCGACCGGTGCGAAGCTGGTTACGGTGGAATCGGCACAACAAATGTACGAAGCGGTGATGCAACGGGCATCTCAGAGTGAAATTTTCATAGGCTGTGCAGCGGTATCCGATTACCGTGTCGAGCAGGTGGCTGAAAACAAGATCAAGAAATCAGCAGAAACGATGTCGCTGCAGCTGACTTTGAATGTCGATATTCTGGCCGCGATCAGTGGGCTCGAAAACAGACCTTTTTGCGTGGGGTTTGCCGCGGAAACGCAGGATCTCGAAAAGTATGCACTGGCCAAACTCGAACAGAAGAATCTCGACATGATAGCCGCAAACCGGGTTGGAAATGACGAAAGTGGATTTGAAACTGACTTTAACCAGCTTGAAGTTTTCTGGCGGGACGGACACGGTAGTATCGAGCGTGGCAGTAAGTCCGGCGTCGCAAAACAACTAATTGATTTAATTGCCGAGCGCTATACTAGCGCCCGTTCGTAACAGGTAACCTCGGGCATGACAGTAGACAAGGGCAGCGTAGCGGATATTCTGATCGAGGCCTTGCCCTATATCCAGGCGCTGGACCGGAAGACGGTGGTAATCAAATTTGGCGGCAACGCGATGGTTGACGAGGCGCTGAAGAGCAGCTTCGCACAGGACATCGTGTTGCTGAAACAGATCGGTGTCAATCCGGTTATCGTGCACGGTGGAGGCCCGCAAATTGGCAAGTTGCTGGAACAGATAGGCAAGAAAAGTCGCTTCATCGAGGGTATGCGGGTTACCGACAATGAAACCATGGATGTCGTCGAAATGGTGCTGGGTGGTCAGGTGAACAAGCAAATCGTATCTTTGATCAACGGTCACGGTGGACGTGCTGTCGGATTGACCGGTAAGGATGGCGGTATGATCACGGCGCGAAAAATGAAACTGGCAGGAAGCAACACAGACGATAACGATCTGGGCCAGGTCGGGGAAGTCGAGTCAATCGATCCCGCGGTGGTAGCGATGCTGGACGACGATGATTTTATCCCGGTAATTGCCCCCATCGGCGTTGGCGCCGATGGCTCTTCTTACAATATAAATGCCGATCTGGTTGCCGGCGAACTGGCTAAAGTGCTAGGTGCAGAAAAATTATTGTTACTAACCAATACCCCCGGGGTGCTGAATCCGGATGGCAAGTTACTGACGGGCCTTAGTGCCGAGGAAACCGAACGTTTGATCGCCAACGGTACCATTGCTGGTGGTATGTTGCCGAAAGTGCGCTGCGCACTGGATGCGGTCAAGGCTGGTGTGCGCACCAGTCAGATCATCGATGGACGGGTAAAACACTCGGTGATACTGGAGTTATTGACGGATTCCGGGGTAGGCACACTGATAAAAGGTGCGCATCAGAATTAGTGGCCTTCAGGCCTAGTTGGTCTCGGTTGTGAGCTCTCGGAAACGAGCCACATCCTTTTCGTACTGCTGGTTTATTTTATCCTGCTCGTCCAGTTTCGATGCTAGCTGGGCATTGCGGTTCTCGAGCTTGCGCGTAAAGTGTTCGATTTTCTGGGCAAGTCCACCCGGAACCTCTTTGCCTTTGGAAAGGTAAAGAGCGTCAGCATTCCCATGTAATTCATCGAGTCTTTGCTGGGTGGAATTGATGCTCTTGTTGATCAACTGAATCACCGAATCGAGCACATCGAGACGATTATCACGCACGATGCCGAGCTCTTCCTCGGAACTGAAAGTCAGCAACAATACCTGGTCTTTTTTATCCTGAGCCTCCTTGAGCTTTGCCTGTTTGGCCTTTTCCTCTTCCAGCCTGCGTGTGGCTTCAGCCTCCGCTGCCAATTCCTCGTCGCTCTTGGCTGCTTCCTTGGTTGTCAGGACCACACCCTGTGAATTTAACTGCTGGTGTTTCTTTTTGACCTGGCTGGGTGGAAGCCGATCGCTGTAGCGAATCTGGCCGTTTTCATCGATCCATTTATACAGGGCGCCCGCTGTCGTCTGCTTCGAGAAAGCAGAGAGCATCAGTGCCAGCAGCATGACCGACAATAATGTTAAGCGGAAATGTAGGTTCTTGCCTTCTATGCGCACTGCGTTGTTTCGTCCCTGACCGCGTAGGGTCATTCAGATCGTAACAGGCATAATAGTTTAATAATTCGGATTTTTCATGAATTTAGAGGCTATTGCAGCCCCATTAGACTGGACACTGGCGTATGTAATGCCTGCAGGTATTGCCTGTCTCCCGGCGAAGTAACCAGCACTGCAACACCGATATTCTGCGGATTCCAGTCGGGCGCTATCGCAATACGATGACTGTTATTCAACTGTAAGCTCTGCGGCCGGCTCATGTAGCGAACCACTTGCTGGTGTCGCAGCGTTTCACCTGAATTTTCCCCGCGCTTGACGTCGGTGGACAGGTTATTTTCATAAACCAGGTAACGGTGATGGATTTGGCCGATGGTGTCACGGTCTCTAGGAGAATGAAGGTCGAGGACGAGCTCAGTTTTGTCCCCGGAGACAGTCAGTTTCAGTTCAAGTGGTGCCTGCTGCCGGTTGGATTGCTGGATTTTATCCAGAATGTTAGCAGCGCCACGTGCTTCCATACCGTTGACAAAAAACTCGGGTGTATAAATGGTACGCTGCAGGTTGTTGGCACCGAGTTGGCGCTGTCGACGTGTATATTCTGCACTGGAAAAGCGGTCTTTCCAGCCCAGGTAATCCCAGTAGTCGACATGAAACGACAGCGCGAGCACGTCGACCTCGTCCTTCGGTGTCTCGATCAGGCGCGATAACCAGCGATCGGCTGGCGGGCAGCTACTGCATCCCTCCGAGGTGTAGAGTTCGACAACAGCAGTCTGCCTGTCACCGCTGCTTATTACTATCGGATCGCCGGCGTATGCAGAAAACGAGATTAGACCACTCAGCAATAGGATTCTAAGCATGGTGCACCTGTTTTTTTTATCGTAACAGCCTAGTAGACTGAATTGTTCGGGTTGAGTTCAATCGATGCCATAACGGTTCCGGTAAGCCTGGATCGACGCCTGGTGCCCGGTGTCGCCGCTGGTTTGCAGGTACTCGAGAATCTGGTCCAGCGTTATGATCGAGATGACACGCCTCCCCTGTTGTTCCAGTTCCTGAATCGCGGAAAGCTGGCCCGAGCCTTTTTCCTGGCGATCGAGGGCAATCATGACCGCGCAAACCTCGGCCCCGAGCGACTCGATTAATGCGATGGACTCCCGGATTGCGGTCCCAGCGGTGATGACATCGTCGATAATCATGACGCGACCCCTGATATCAGCGCCAACTGTATTGCCCCCTTCACCGTGGTCCTTGGCTTCTTTGCGGTTAAACGCGTAGGGGATATCACGTTGATACTTCTGGTACAGCGCGCTCGCCGTAATCGCCGCCAGCGGGATGCCCTTGTAAGCGGGTCCAAACAGCAGATCGAAGTCAATTTTGCTGTGCTGAATTGCGTCGGCGTAAAACTCGGCGAGTGCGGCGAGGTCCGCGCCACGGTTAAAAATACCGGCGTTGAAAAAGTAGGGGCTGACGCGACCTGATTTGAGCGTGAATTCGCCAAACTTCAGGGCACCACGCTGCAGGCAGTACTCGACGAATCGGGATTGGTAGGCTTGCATGGGCGAATGGTTATTAGTTGGATATGTTAAGTCATGTATCATATCGCCAGAATTGAATAATGGTAGCAGTTTAAGATGCGCGTGATCTCAATAAACATCAACGGTATTCGGGCAGCGTCGCGCAAGGGATTTTTCGACTGGCTACCTCGCCAGCGCGCGGATTTTATCTGTGTTCAGGAAACCAAGGCGCAAACCGACCAGCTGGACCAGCCAATGTTCCACCCTCATCAATATTTTTGCAGCTACTACGACGCGCTGAAGAAAGGTTATGCCGGTACCGCGATTTATAGCAAGCAACAACCATTGCAGGTGATTCGCGGCTACGGTGAATCGGAGTTCGATAACGAGGGTCGCTACCTCGAGTATCGCTACCGCAACCTTTCCGTGATATCACTATATGCGCCATCGGGTTCGTCGGGTGATCACCGCCAGGAATCCAAGTGGCGCTTTCTCGAGAGCTTTATGCTGCACCTACAGTCATTGCGGCGCAAACGGCGTGAATTCATCATCTGCGGTGACTGGAATGTTGCACATCAGAATATCGATCTGAAAAACTGGCGCTCGAACCAGAAAAACTCGGGATTCCTGCCCGAGGAGCGTGCCTGGCTGACAGATTTATTCGAACGCGTGGGCTATGTCGATGCGTTTCGTGCGGTGGATAAACGCGACGAGCAGTACACCTGGTGGTCAAACCGTGGCCAGTCCTGGGACAAGAACGTGGGCTGGCGTATCGACTACCAGGTCGTCACACCGGGCCTGAAAGACTCGATTCGAGGCGCACGGATTTATAAGGAACGGCGCTTTTCCGACCATGCACCGTTAATTATGGACTATGACCTGGAGCCCGCGGGCTAGTGCGGCAGCAGGATCTGCAAGCCGTTTCTCCGCTAGGATTATTTTTACATCGGCGCGTTGTGACGATGCTGTTCCTCGGCTTTTCAGCCGGTATTCCCTTGCTGCTGATTTTCTCGTCATTGAGCTTGTGGCTACGCGAGGCCGGGGCCGAGCGAGCCGCGGTGACTTATTTCAGTTGGGCCGCTCTCGGCTATTCATTCAAGTTCGTCTGGGCGCCGCTGGTTGATCAGTTGCCGCTGCCCGGTTTGACCCGCAAGCTCGGTCGACGACGCGCCTGGATGCTGCTGGCGCAGTTTGCGGTAATTGTCGCAATTCTCGCGATGGCCGCGATCGATCCGGCCGCGAAGCAGTCGAGTTTGACCTTGATGGCTTTGGCCGCGGTTTTACTCGGTTTCTCGTCGGCAACCCAGGATATCGTTATCGATGCTTATCGCATTGAATCGGCCAAAGCCGAGTTACAGGCGATGATGTCGGCTACTTACATCGCCGGTTATCGAATCGGCATGCTGGTGGCAGGCGCGGGTTCATTATTTTTAGCCGACTGGTTTGGTACCAGTGGCGGCGCCTATTATTACCCCGCATGGCAATGGACTTATTGCGCAATGGCGCTTGCTATGCTGGTCGGCGTAACCACCACGCTGGTCATCGATGAACCATCGCAGTCCGAGAGTGGTGGCGTCCTGGATACGGGCCAGGACTATGCGCGATTCCTGTTAATTTTCGTGGTCGCGATCGGGGGCTTCGTTGCCGTGTTTTTCTTTTCAGGAGATATCGCCGGCAGTATCAAGACTTCGCTCGGGGCAATGCTGGCCAATCCTTTCCTGGCGGCGTTCCTGGTGGAAACGCTACGCCTGGCCCTGGCCCTGTTGATCATGTGGGTGCTGGCCCTGGTACTGGTCAAATCGGGCATCGTTGGTTACCCGATGGTAGAGCGGGCTTACCTGATGCCGATCCGCGATTTCTTTAGACGCTACGGCTGGTCGTTCGCGTGGATACTGCTCGCACTGATCGGCGTTTACCGCATTTCGGATATTGTACTCGGGGTTATATCCAACGTGTTTTACCAGGATCTCGGTTTCAGCAAGTCCGAGATTGCCAGCGTGGTCAAAACCTTCGGTTTATTGATGACGATCGCCGGCGGCTTTCTCGGGGGTTTGCTCGCGCTGCGTTTCGGCGTAATGCGCATATTGTTTTTAGGGGCGGTGCTGTCAGCGGCGACCAACCTGTTGTTCATGCTGCTGGCAAGTATTGGCTACGATATGTTATGGCTTTACGTCATCATTTCGGCGGATAACCTGTCGGCGGGAATCGCGAGCGCCGCTTTCGTCGCGTTTCTGTCGAGTCTGACCAACATATCCTTTACCGCTATGCAGTTCGCGATCTTCAGCTCGCTGATGACCTTGATACCAAAGGTGCTGGGAGGTTACTCGGGATCCATCGTCGATGCGGTCGGTTATCCTGACTTTTTCCTGATCACCGCGATTCTCGGTCTCCCGGTACTGTTGCTGATTGTGGTCGCCGCACGGCGGTTTGAAATCCAGGATCGATCCCCGTAGTTTATTGTATGATGTGAGAATCCATTCGTTTCATTCATAGAATCATGACCAATTCTGAAAAACTGTTTG